>JALZLC010000165.1 GCA_030858885.1 Actinomycetota bacterium | reverse complement strand
AGGTGAACGCCGAGGTGCTCGGCGGTGACCCGATCACCGAGCGGCTGACCGCGGCGGCCGGAAACCAGGCAGCCATCGGCGGGCTCAAGGTGACCACCGACTTCGGCTGGTTCGCGGCCCGGCCGTCGGGCACCGAGGACGTCTACAAGATCTACGCGGAGAGCTTTCGGGGCGACGCGCATCTGCAACAGCTGCTCGACGAAGCACGCGCCATCGTCAGCGACGCGCTGGCCGGCGGCTGACGCCCCCGCCCTGCGTTGCGACCTAGGCTGGCAGCTGTCAACGGGAGGTAGCTGACCGTGCCGACGCGACGCTGGTTCTGGCCCCTGGTCGGGGTGGGGCTGGCGTTGGCGGCCTTCGGCGTCGTGGAGGCGCGGTACGTCTTCGCGCCGCTGCTGGGATTGTTCATCTGGCGGGTGGGGACCGCCTCGCTGGGCTCGCTCCGCCGCGGTGCCGCCTACATCCCCGACGGCCCGCCCCAGCCCGTCGACCCGCGCGACGAGCGGATCACCTACTGGTGCAGTGGCTGCGGCGCCGAGATGCTGCTGCTGGTGCGTGGAGCGGCGGTCGCACCGCGCCACTGCGGTGAACGCATGACGGAACGCCGCGAGGTGGCCCGGGAGCCGCTGCCCTGAGCGCGGTTGTTGTCCCCATCTGGGGACAATCCTGTGGACGGGATGACATCACTGGAATTTCATCAGTTCGGCAAGGCACCATGCCTCAGCGCCATTGGCTGAGCACCACCAAGCCGGCTGCCATCACCACGAATCCCACGATCAGCACGTAGTTCCCGCCCGGGAGAACCCCCGGAAAGATGTAGTTCGTCAACACGAGCGCCAGTCCTAGGAGGATCAGCGCCAAGCCGAGCCACGGCACCCAGCGGGGACTTGGCTTGGGCCTGGGTGGCTTGGGTGGGATGTAGCTGGAGCGCTTCGACTTCGATTTGGGCACAGGCATCTCCTCGGGCAGGCGACCGGTCCACGCCCACGATGGGACAGGGGCGGGATGGTACCGTTGCACCTGAGGCGTGAAGGCTGCGACCGCGCGTCGTGCAGGAGCCGCCGGACTGGAACACCGCATGAGCGCTGACGATTCCGCCCCGCCGCGACTGCCCACTCGCGCTGCCTCCGTCGTCGCGTTGGCGCTGGTCGCCACCGTCCTGACCGTGGCGGCGCGGTCGGAGGATGTGCCGACTGTCGGGAGGACGGGGCGCCGCCTGGAGCTGGTCGAGCTCATCCGGGCTGAGGAGCGGCGGACCGCCGAGCTCGAACAGCGCGTCGCCGAACTGTCCTCGCAGGTCGACGGCTTTGAGGAGGCTGGCGTCACGGGCAGCAAGGCGGTAGCCAGGCTGCAGCGCCGCATCGACCGCATCATGGTCCCGGCAGGGATGACGGGCCTCACGGGGCCCGGCCTTGCGGTGACCCTCGACGACTCCTCCTTGGACGAGGCTCCCGAGGGCGATCTGAACAACCTCGTCATCCACGAACAGGATCTCCAGGCCGTCATCAACGCGCTATGGGCAGGTGGCGCTGAGGCGATGGACGTCAACGGCCAGCGGATCCTGGCGACCACGGCCATCCGCTGCGCGGGCAACACCCTGCTGCTGCACGG
This sequence comes from Actinomycetota bacterium, assembly GCA_030858885.1. The sequence goes on along the minus strand of JALZLC010000165.1, from coordinate 428 downwards.
CTCGGTGTACTCCCCGCCGTACGTCATTCGAGCGATCGGCGACGACGTGGCGTTGCAGGCCGCCCTCGACCGTGACCCCGTGGTGGCCGGTTTCCACGCCGCGGCGCGCCAGTACCGGCTCGGATTCTCCCAGGTCATCGACCGTTCCCTGAGCCTGCCCGCCTACGTCGGTCCGCCGACGGTCGAAGTCGCCGAGCCGGTCTCCGGGCAACGCTCGTGAGCGGCAACCTCGTCGGCCATCCGACGATCGGCCCAGATCAGCACGGTGGCTAAGCGGCGCAAGCGTGACCGCGCCCTGGAGTGGGCGCAGGCACGCAGCTGGCGGGTCGGCTCGGTCAACCCATTCGTCCTCGGGGTGCGGTTGGTGGAGCAGACCGTGGAGAACCGTGTGTCAGGGCTGGCCGCGGAGATGGCGTTCTGGGCGCTGC
>JALZLC010000157.1 GCA_030858885.1 Actinomycetota bacterium | reverse complement strand
CCACGCACAACAGGACCAGCCACCGATGGCGCGCGACGGCGTCAAGGATGCTGGGCTCCAAAGCCTCGGGTGTCTCCATTGCGTTCGGTCCCCCATGTGCATGCCAACGTCGATCGCCGGCGGGTTGAACTCCAGCGTAACGTCGCCGCCTGATCGCTGTAGGTGTCCATCGGCGCGGCCCGCCCTCCGGTTGAGGTTGCGGCGCAAACGCTTGGTTGGACGAGCCAGCTCAGGCTCTCGCGGCGGTCAGCTCCGTCGTGACTGATTGAGCAATTATGGCTAGTCACTTGACTCTGATTGTCTAGTCATGCAGGATTCGCCCGCCTCTCACCTTCGGGTGCGAGGCATTGGGCTCTGTCTCCGGTGACCCCGCCGCCGCAGCCTCCCGGAGCGGTCCCGTCCTCTGCGCTGTGCAGGCTCCGCCATGCCCATTTATGGCGGACCCCCCAACTGAAGGGAACACCATGAATGCAAGCCACCTGAGGCTCAGGCTCGCTCGCCTGTCCTGCCTGGCCCTCCTGTGGACACTGCTGAGCGCTGTGCCCGTGCTGCAAGCGGTACCGGCGGCGGCAGCTGGCGCGGCGGACTTCACCATCAAGGACACCGCCTACTCCATCCCCTCGGGTGCCAAGTTCGTTGCACCCAACGGCAGCGACGGCAACTCCGGAACGCAGTCCTCACCGTGGAGGACGCTGGAACACGCGACCAAGGCCGCATCCAGCGGATCGACGATCGTGCTGCGGGCGGGCAACTACCGTGAAAGCGTCTACTACTACGGCAAGCGCCTGACGATCCAGCCCTACCCGCACGAGAAGGCGTGGCTGCTCGGCAGCGTGCCGGTGACCGGCTGGAAGACTGACGGCAACGCGTGGCGCCGGGACAACTGGACGCACAAGGTGTCCACGGGATCGGTGAACACCCGCACGATCGACTCGCAATACCCGATGGCCGCCCGCCCGGAGATGGTGTTCATCGACCAGGGACCTCTGCGCCAGGTGGGATCCCGCTCGGCGGTGTCGGCCGGCGAGTTCTACGTCGACTACGCCAACAAGCGCCTCTACATCGGCGACAACCCGAGCAACCGCTCGGTCGACGCCGCGGTGCTGCCCTACGCGATGAACATCAACTCCGGTCACGGCTCGGTGATCCGTGGCCTTGGCATCGCCCACTACGCGACCCCAATGGGCGCTGGAGGGACGTTCAAGGGCAACGCCAACCAGTTGACGCTGGAGAACAACACCTTCACCCGCAACGCCACCCAGGCGGTGACGATCTACGGCACGAATTCCGTGGTGCGTGGCAACGCCTTCACCAAGAACGGCCAGCTGGGCCTTACCAGCCACAAGGGCCACGGGCTGGTCGGTGAGGGCAACCGCTTCGCGGAGAACAACTACGAGCGCTTCGCGATCAGCTACCAGGCCGGCGCCGTCAAGCTGAGCAACACCAAGGACTCGGTGTGGCGGAACAACCTGTTCGAGTGGAACTACGGCAAGGGCCTGTGGTTGGACAAGGCCTGCTACAACGTCAAGGTCGTGGGCAACACCATCCGGCATAACCAGGCGCTGGGGATCAGTTTGGAGATCTCCTCCAACCTGCTGTGGCATCCAACGTGATCACCGACAACGGCACCTTCGGCATCCACGTCAACGAGTCTCGCGACGTGGACATCTACAACAACACCCTGGACGGCAACGAGCGCGCCATCCGGGTCTGGGAGGGCAAGCGCGCCGAGAACGTGGCAGACGTCGTCGTCAAGAACAACCTCATGTCCAGGAGCACGGAGGCGCTGTTCACCGCCGACGACTGGGACAAGCGGCGCTCCGCCGAGCAGATGGGCGTCGTGACGGACTACAACGGCTACTACCGGCCCCGGACGAGCTCGCCGGCGGTGCTGATCCGCTGGTCTCGCTGGCCGACCAAGGTCTTGGACTTCAAGTCCCTGTCGCAGTTCCAGTCGGCGACGACCAGGGGTGACCACAGCCGGGAGTGGGGCAACGTCAGCGACCCCTTCTTCGTGGACGCCGCCAACGATGACTACCGGTTGCGCTTGACCAGCGCCGCGAAGGGCATCGGGTCGCCGCTGCCGTCAAGCGTGGCCGGCGCGATCGGCGTGGCATCAGGAGTGAAGGTCGACCTCGGGGCGCTGCGCTGGTAGCGCCTGACCCGGCCGCAACATCGACGTAGCGTCACGTCGCGTCACCTCGGCGTCGCGCGTTACCCTGTGCCCAACAGGGGCGCGCGACGCCGAGTGGCGTAGACGGAGGTGGGCATGGCGCTGCGCAAGGTTCATTGGTGAGCCTGCGCAGAACCCTGCCGGCGGGCCTGGTCGATGCCGGTCTCGCTTCACTGGCGACCTTCGGCACGGGTCTGTACGCCGCCCGCGAGCTGACCCCGCGGGCCTTGGGCGTCTACGCCCTGTTCTTCTCGGCCTTCAAGATCGTGGGGCTCCTGCCCTCTCAGCTGGTCTTCACTCCGGCACAGGTCAGCGCGGTGTCCGCGGACGGGCCTCGTCTGCGCTACTTCTGGGCCTGCCTGCCGCTGGGCACCGGGCTGTCGCTGTTGGCCTCCTTGGGCGTGCTCGCCGTGTCCCTGGTCATCCCCGGCGAGGTGTCTGCCGAACTGGTCCTTGGCATGGCGGCGACCACGGGTCTGGCAGCGTTCCTGTCGCCGATTCAGGACCACACCCGCCGGATGCTGCACATCTCGAAACTGTCTTGGCGAGCCGCCTCGGTCTCGGTTGTGCAGCTGTCGGTGGTGGTGGTCACGTTGGTCGTGCTGATCGCCGTCGACGCTCCGGTCAGCTGGATCCCGTTCGGGTCCCTTGCCATGGCCAACCTCGTGTCACTGTTCGTCGGCATGGCGCTGGCGCAAGCCTCTTCCGCCCGCGTCGGGCCCGCGCTGCACTTCGGCGAGCTGGCCCGATCGGGACGCTGGCTGCTGCTGGTCGGGCTGGTCGCCTCCGGCGGTGAGTTTCTCGCCGGAACCCTGGTTAGCCACCTCGCCGACCTGTCGGCGCTGGGGTACGCCGAGGCCGCACGCGTCATCGGCCGACCCCTGCCCGTGCTCGCCCTGGGACTGTCCGCGGTGTTGGGTCCCCGCTCGATGCAGGCCGCCGCGCAGCGACGGCCGGAGCGCGCCCGTCGCGCGCGCAACGTCTCACTGGCGGTCTTGAGCGCATCAGGGCTGGTGTACCTGCTGGTTGCCGGTGTGGCCTGGAGCTGGAATCCGCTTGCGTGGCTGGTTCCCAAGGCCTACGTGGTCAGTGGTCTGGCCGCGGTCACGATCCTGGGCAACACCATCAACGGATTCGCGCTGCCGCGCCGCTTCGAGCTCATGGGTGGGCGCCGGGAGCGCAGGTTGGCGCGTGCCGAATCGCTGACCACGGTGTTAGAGGTGGCCTTCGTGTTCACCGCGCCGTGGACCCAGTCGTTCGCGATCGCCGGCGGCAATCTCATCGGCAAGACCACACGCTGGCTGGCTTTCCGCCGGGCCATGGCCGGTCACTATCGCGACGTGGGCACCCCGGTGGAACCCCCCGCCGCGCAATCAAGGATCGCCGCCACCGCGCCGGCGGGCGGGGTGCCGCCCCAGGGCTAGCCCGAGCACGGCTTGGCCCCCGGCTCTGGTGAGAGAGCCGGGGGCCAATGGTGCCGACCAGCGCTAGTAGGTGAAGCTGCTCACCAGCGCGTTGTCGTCGTCGTACAGCCGCGCGACGGTGCCGGGCTTGTTGGGCCACACCTCAAAGGTGCTGTTCAGGTACACGTGGCCCGCACCGGTCTTTCCGGCTCCGGAGTGGATCACGACCCTGGCGCCTGGGACGAGCTGGTAGGCGGGGAGCCAGGAACGGTTCCGCAGTCGCCAACCGGCCAGGTTGATCGTCACGCCACCGGTGTTGCGGACGGTGGCCTGCTCACCGTTGAGGTTGCGCAGGTCGTCTCCCGCGGGGTCGTAGCGCACCGCCGTGATGGCGGCGTCGTGCACCCGCACGTTGATCTGCTGGCTCATGCCCTCAGCGTGGTCGGCGTCAGCCGGCACCAAGATGCGGTACCCGTGCACACCACTGAAGCCCGGACCGGTCCCGAAGCCGAAGCTGCCGTCGTCGGCCAGCGTCGTGCTTTGGATCTTCTTCCAGGAGCCGGAGCCGTTGTAGTGCAGCATCGCCTTCTGCCCCGCGTGGGCGGGGGTCACCCGGCCGGTGATTGCCACGCCCTTGCCCAGCCGGATGGTGGTGTCGGGGACGACGGCAGTCACGTCGGGGCGCACCTGCACCGTCACCGTGGCGGTGCTTGCGACGGACTGGCCGCCGCTGTGAGTCAGCTTGACCTGGACGTTCTCGGTCGGCGTCAGCGAGAAGGGGACCCTCCCGTTGGCGTCGGTCGAGGCCACGGTTGCCGCCTGCCATCCCAGGTCACCCTGGCTGTTGGCGGGCCGGCTCACCATCGTCACCGATGCGTTGGCGATCGGCGCGTTCGTGGCAGCGTTGAACAGCTGCCCGGTGATGTTGACGCTGTTCCCGGCGGTGAGAACGCTCGGGGACGCTGAGGCCTCCAGGCGGGTCTGCACCTTGGGTGCGGCTGGGGTTGCCGTGGCCGTTGTCGCTGTGCTGTCGTTGCCCTCGGCGTCGTAGGTGAACACCGAGTAGCTGTAGGTCGTGCCGTTGACCAGCGCCGAGTGGATGGCCTGGCTGGCGGTGCCGTCGTAGACGACGGTGCCCGCCGTGGGGGAGGGAGGAGCGGTCTGGCCGGTCGCTGCGACAACCGTGATGCCGGTGACGCCGCTGGGGTTGGTCCAGGCCAGGCTCACCGAGCGGTCACCCGGCGAGGCGGTCAGGTCGGTGACGGGAGCCGGCTGGACGACCGGG
>JALZLC010000151.1 GCA_030858885.1 Actinomycetota bacterium | reverse complement strand
GTGAGGTTCAGGCGTCCAGTGGTCAGCCCGGTCGCGGGATTCGCTGTCCCGGCATAGACCTTGGGAACGCCGTGGTAGGCGAACCGGGACGGGCCGCCGAAGACCAACAGGTGACCAGAGGCCAGATCGATGTCGGTGTAGGGCTTGCCACGGTTGCTGGTGTTGCCGAACCGGAACCGGCAAGTGTCACCGACACTGAGGGAAACGACGGGCTCGTCGGTCCTTTCATCCCGATCCTGGTGCATACCCATGCGTGCGGTGTCGTCGTAGTAGTTGATCAGCGCGGTGTCAGGCCGGTATCGGCGCCCGGCGTCCGGGTCGTCGTACGCGGCGGCCACCGCGGCCCGACCGAGGTCGGCCAGCCAGCCCGGGAAGGCAGCGACCCGGCCGCCACCGACGTCGGTGGCGGTGCGCGTGTACCGGTAGGGCTGCCAATGCCAGCCCAGGCAGACGGTGCGGACGGACATGACATGACCGCCCGGCAGCCTTGCAGCCCGCATCGGCACCGGACCGGCGGCCCATCCACGGCAGGCGTCGACGAGCTCGCGCTGCAGGTCGATGCTGAGCCAGCCCGGTACGTGCACCGCTCCTGGGGCCACCTCGCGCCGTGTTGGGGGATCGGGCAAGCCCAGCGGCAGGGTCGGCCCCTCACTGGTGCTCACCTTGCTCCTCGATCGCTACGCCTCGTGGTGGTCATGCCGCGGCTTCCAGCGTCAGCAGCAGCTTCTTTGCATCCGTGCCGCCCACGTACTGGCCGGCGGTGCCGTCGCTGCGCACGACGCGGTGGCAGGGCAGGACGACCGGCAGCGGGTTCATCGCGCACGCCGTGCCAACGGCGCGGACCGCCTTGGGGTGGCCGGCAGCGGCTGCGAGCTCGGCGTAGCTGGCGGTCTTGCCGTAGGGGATCTCCGGCAGGTGGGTCAGGACGTTGCGGCGGAAACCGGCTGACAGCCGCAAGTCCAGCGGCAGGTCGAACCCCGTTCGCCGCCCGGCGAAGTACTCCTCGATCTGTTGGGCGGCCAGATCCAGGCGAGCGGGGGCGCGCAGCACCCGGGGGCTGACGCGGTTGGCCAACTGCTCCAGGACCTTGTCGTGGTCCTGGATGCCGTACGCCACGCGAACCAGCCCCTTCTCGGTCGCGGCCAGCAGCAGCGCGCCCAGCGGTGTATCGACGGTCCGGTAGGCGACGTCGAGGATACCTGCCTTGGTGGCTGCGGCGGCCAGGCGGTTGTGGAGCCTGCGCTGGGCCTCGGTGTCGACCTCGGGCAGCGGGACGAACAGGTCACCGCCGTCGAGCGTGTGCTGTGTGGTCATCATGGCGCTGCTCCTTGTCTGTCGCGTTCCAGCTGTGGGTTCAGGTAGGTCCTGCGAAGCGTGGCGATGCCGTCGGCGGCTGCCCTGCGGGCTGCTTCCGCTGTACCGCCGGCGATCTCGGCGATGTCGGCATAGGGCAGGCCGGCCAGGTAGTGGTAGGCGACGGTCTGCCGCTGCTTGAGGGGTAGCTCCTTGAGCGCCGACCACAGGTCCCATTCCCAACCTCCCGGTATGCCAGTGGAGATCCCCCTATCCGGCAACTCGCCAGTCGGGACGGCGCGTCGCCCTTGCGCGCGGATTTGGTCGATCGACTTGCGGTGGGCGATGGTGACCAGCCAGGCCTCGACGTTGCTGCCGGGCCGAAGCCTGGGGTACGCCCGCAGCGCGGACAGGAAGGTCTCCGACCAAGCGTCCTCAGCCGAGTCTGGCCCCACGACGGCGCGGCACACCCGCAGCACGGTCGGCCCGTGCCGCTCTACGACCAGCTCGAAGGGTTCTTGTGTCACACCAGGTAAACGTGCCAGACGCCTGTGATGTGAGGTTGGGATCTCAGAACGGCGATCCAGCCACACGACGGAACCGAGATTGTGATCCACGGGATGCGGATGCGCCGCAGCTACGAAGCGTTGCTCCGCGAGAGAGGAGCTCCCAACGGCTGACCCAGAAGTCTTACGGACGGTCCAAGGTCGGCGTCGACTTGACCGACGAGGCGCTGAACTTCGCAAGGTCCTGCACGACCGCGCCGCTAGAGAGAACGCGACTGCCTCCGACGTCGTCCGCACGGCCCTGCGTCGCTATCTCAAAGCCGGCTGGTCTCACCTGTTTGAGAACGCCGGCATGAAGCGGGGGTGCCGGCACGTGACAGCCTCGGGGGAGGGCCAGTACGTTCCTCTCGTGGGGGAGTTCACGGTGGAGAACTTGATCGCTGCCGGGAGTTCATGCGTCAGGTCGACCCCGCCAACCTCGACACCGAGGTCCTGCTCGGGCGGCGCCGTTCGTCAAGGCTGAGAGATCTCCTTCCCGAGCACGAGTGGCCGGCGCCGCTCAGTTAGGCCCCCACTTCTCAGGTCGTCTCGAAGTGGGGGTTATAGATCAGCCCGAGGATGACCCCGGTCGGAGTTGTGACCGTGGCCGTCACGATGCCTCCTCCGACCTCGGCCGCGGGCGTGTGCTCGCTGGCCCCTTCGGCGATGGCGGTGGCCACAGCAGCCGCTACATCTGCGACGCCCCAGTACGTCAGGGCTCCTTCGGACAGATCGGCGTTCGGCAGCAGCCCCAACTCGTAGCCCCCGACGTTGAAACCAACGTAGAAGGGTTCATCGAAGTAAGGACCAAAGCCCAGAAAACCCGTCCACCAGGTCTTGGCCGCAGCCAGGTCCGGCGACGGATAGATGACGGTGCGAAGTCCTTCCAATGCGGCAGGCATGGCGCAGATCGTGGCACAACAAACAAGCCTGGGACAGCACCTGCACGCCACCGGGACGTTCGTCATGCCCAACCCGTGGGACTCACGGCCCCTCGGTGCCCGAGCTGGCGTCGGTCGGGTCCGCCCGGTCTCGACCGGCGGTGCCTTTCTCGCGCGGTCCACCTCGGGGTGCGCCGGCGGGCTTCCGACGTGGTCAGCGCTACGTCAGCGGCGGCGTCTACGTGACGCTCGGCGTGGCAACGGCGATCTCGGGCTCGGGCAAGGACTGACCCCGCGGTTTCACTTCAGGCGCACCTCTCGACGTCCCGCTGGTCGGCGGCCGACCCGCTGGAGCGCCGGCACCGGTCGGCATCAGTGTCAACTTCGCCCACGCCGGCCCCCTCGACGAGCTTGCCGCGCCCGCAGGAGTGGAGCGCCATGGTGCGCGAATCGGTCGTCGACGCGGACTGAGACGGTTAGGCGCCGGCCGAGGCCTACGTGGCGGGGCGGCGAGCGGGCCGGTCGAGGACGTCGGCTAGGTCGGCGGCGAAGCGCTCGGCCTCGGCGGGGTCGAGGGTGGTGGTCGCGATCCGGATGGCGGGAGCCGCGGCGATGCGGTGGCGCTCGCCGGCACCGACGGCCCAGCCTGCGTCAAGCAGTCCCTGCACAACCGCGGCTTCCTCGGGCACCGGCACCCACAGGTTGGAGCCCGACGGCGCCGTCACATCCCGGCCCGCAGCCCGCAGTGCGGACACCGCGGCACGCTGACGGGCGGCGTAGACGCGGGTGGCGCGGGCGAGCAGCGCGGTCGTGGCCTCGTCGCGCCACAGAGCGAGGACCAGTTGCTGGAGCAGGGTGCTGACCCAGCCGGTGCCGAGCAGCTGGCGCGTCTCCATGCGCGCAATGGTCGTGCTGTCGCCGGTCGCCACAGCCAGGCGCAGGTCAGGCCCTAAAGCCTTGGACACCGAGCGCACCACCACCCAGCGGTCACGGTCCGGCGACGCCAGGGTGTGCGGATCCGCCTCGGAGATCAGCGCGGCGTGATCGTCCTCGACGAGCAGGACGTGCGGGTTGGCCCCAAGCAGGGACCGCAGCTCGGCGGCGCGGGCGACGTCAAGCGCGGCACCGGTGGGGTTCTGGCCCCTGGGGGTGATCACCACCGCGGCCACACCCGTGGCGAGGGCGTCGGCCAGTCTGTCGGCCCTCGGCCCGAGGGGGTCCACGGCAACCGGCACCGGCTCGAGCCCGATGGCCGCCACGAGGTCGAGAATCCCGGTGAAACACGGATCCTCGACCGCGACGCGGTCGCCGGGGCGCAACCATGCGATCAGTGCCCGTTCGATGCCGTCGCGGGCACCACCGACCACGGCGACGGGTCCAGGGGGAATGCCGTCAGCCGCGAACCACCGTGCCGCGAGCGCGACCAGCTCAGGCAAGGCGCCCGCCTCGTCATAGCGGCGTGGGCGCAGGTCAAGTCGTGCCATGGCGCCGTCGAGCGGCGGAAGCAGGGCGGGATCCGGAGTCCCGTCGGCGAGGTCGTGGACGCCCGGGGGCACCTCGACAAACAGCCGGCGTCGTGGCGGTGGTCGAGACCGCACGGTCGTGCCGCGCCGGCCTTCACCGGTGATGAGCCCGCGCTCGCGCAGCTGGCGATACGCAGCTGCGACGGTGCCGGGACTGACGCCCAACTCAGCGGCCAGCGCTCGGATCGGCAGGAGGTGCTCGCCGGACTCGACGCGGCCGGCGTGGATCGCCGCTTCAAGGTCGGCGGCGATCGCGGCGCTCCCCGTACCGCGGATCTGATATCGTTCTGACACGTTCATAAGTTTGTACTATAACGTAAGTGGATGCGATGGGGCGCGATGACCGCGCGACGCTGGTCGCGGTGGTGCCGCTGGCCGGTGCCATCGCGCTGTTCGGGGTGGTGTTCGGTGCGGCGTCCAGGCCGGTGTTCGGTACCGGCCTCACGCTGGCCACCTCCGCGTTGGTGTTCTCAGGTGTCGTGCAGTTCACCGTCGCCGGCCTGGCGTTCGGCGGGGCGTCGTCACTGGCGATCCTGGCGACCGCCGCACTGGTGAACGCGCGCAACCTGGCGCTGGGAGCGGTCCTGCGACCCCATCTGCGCGGCGGCCCGGTGCGAAGGGCCGGCCTCGCGTGGTTCGTCATCGACGAGACCGTCGGCCTGGCGCTGACTCGGCGCGACCATGCGGCTCGGACGCTGCTGTTCGGCGGCGTCGTGTGCTACGTCGCGTGGTTGGCAGGGACGGTCGTCGGTGTGGTCGGCGGAGGCGTGGTTCCGGGCGTCGCCGCGCTCGCGGCCGCGGTCTTCCCCGTGCTGTTCGTCGCCCTGGCGGCGATGGCCGCGACCTCGATGTCGCTCGTGCACCGGTCCCTTGGCGCCGCCGCAGTGACGGTCATGCTGGCGTTCGCGTGGCCGGTCGGACGCGCGATCGCCCCAGTGATCGCTGCCATCGTCGTCGCGTTTCCTGGCCAGCGCCGCCCCAATGCCTCCCATAGCGGTCACAGCGACGTGCAGGGAGGTGGTCGGTGACACTCGGCCTGGTGGTCGCCCTCGCCGTGATGACCTACGCCAGTCGCGCCGCCGCCATGGTTCTGCTGCCGCCGCCCGGGCCTCGGCTGGCCGCTCTGCTCGACCGCATGCCCGCGCCGCTGTTCGCCGGGCTCGCCGCCGTCGCGCTGATCGAGGACGGCCCGATCGTCGCGCCCGTGACGACGATCGCGGCGCTGGTTGGCGCACTGCTGGTGGCCCGGACGCGCTCGATGCCCATCATCCTGGCTGGCGGCCTCAGTGCCGCGCTGCTGGCCACGCTCCTGGCCTAGGCTCGGGTGGTGATCTTGCGTCGGGAGGTGCCCGAGGACCAGCCGGCGATCTTCGCCCTCCACATGGCCGCCTTCGCACACGGCGAAGGCAAGGACGTGCCCGAGGCCGGACTCGTTGACGGGCTACGCAACGACGGCGACGCGATCGCCGCGCTCTCGCTGGTCGCCACGCTCGACCGGGAGGTGGTTGGGCACGTGCTGTGCAGCCGCGCCAGTGTCGACGACCGTCCTCTGCTCGGGTTGGGGCCGCTGGGCGTGCTGCCCGAGTACCAGCGCCGCGGCGTCGGGCAAGCCCTGATGCATGGGGTGCTGGCAGCTGCTGACGCCCTGAACGAACCGGCTGTGGTGCTCCTTGGCGATCCCGCCTATTACCGCCGTTTCGGCTTCGTGCTCGCCGAGCCCCTCGGGCTCCTCCCGCCTGATCCCCACTGGGTGCCGCACTTCCAGGTGCGACGGCTCAGCGCCTGGGACGCTTCGCTGCGCGGAGCCTTTCGGTACGCCCCAGCCTTCGAGCGCCTGTAGCGCCGCGCGACGGCTGTC
>JALZLC010000115.1 GCA_030858885.1 Actinomycetota bacterium | reverse complement strand
TGGCCAGCGAGCTGATCCGCCTGTACCAGGCGCGCATGCACGCCCCCGGCCACGCCTTCGCGCTGGACAGCGCCTGGCAGCAGGAGCTGGAGACGGCCTTTCCCTACACCGAGACGCCCGACCAGGTGTCGGCGATCGACGAGGTCAAGGCCGACATGGAAGCCCCGCTGCCCATGGACCGGCTGATCTGCGGTGACGTGGGGTTCGGCAAGACCGAGATCGCGGTGCGCGCCGCGGCCAAGGCGGTGTTCGACGGCCGCCAGGTCGCGGTCGTGGTGCCGACCACCCTGCTGGCCCAACAGCACGGCGAGACCTTCACCGAACGCTTCGCCGGCTTCCCCGTCAAGGTCGCGGTGCTGTCGAGGTTCGCCTCCCCGTCGCAGCAGAAGGCGATCGTCGACGGTCTCGCCGCGGGCACCGTCGACCTCGTCATCGGGACCCACCGGCTGTTCGGCGCCGACGTGTCGTTCAAGGATCTGGGTCTGGTCGTCGTCGACGAGGAGCAGCGCTTCGGCGTCGGCCACAAGGAGCGGCTCAAACAGCTGCGCACCAGCGTGGACGTGCTCACCATGACGGCGACGCCGATTCCCAGAACCATGGAGATGGCGATCACGGGTATCCGAGATCTGTCGACGATCGACACGCCGCCTGAGGAGCGCCAGCCGGTCGTCACCCATGTCGGACACTTCGACGAGGGCATGGCCACGCTGGCCGTGCGCCGCGAGTTGCTGCGCGAGGGCCAGGTCTTTTGGGTGCACAACCAGATCCAGACGATCGCGGCCGCTGCCGAGCGCGTGCGTGAGCTGGTGCCCGGGGCGCGCGTGGCGTTCGCCCACGGGCAAATGGACGAGGCGACGCTGGAGCGCACGATGGTGCGGTTCTGGCAGCGCGAGTTCGACGTGCTGGTCTCGACGACGATCATCGAGTCGGGCCTGGACGTGCCCAACGCCAACACGCTCGTCGTCGAACGCGCCGACCTGCTGGGGCTGGCGCAGCTGTACCAGCTGCGCGGGCGGGTGGGCCGGTCCACCGAGCGGGGCTACGCCTACCTGTTCTATCCCGAGTACAGCTCGATGACCGAAGAGGCCTACAAGCGCCTGGAAACCATCTCGACGTTCACGGGACTGGGCTCCGGCCTGTCGATCGCCTTGCGGGACCTGGAGATCCGCGGGGCCGGCAACGTGCTCGGCGGTGACCAGTCCGGCCATGTCGCCAGCGTCGGCTTCGATGAGTACGCCAAGCTGATGGCGCAGGCCGTCGCGGAGCTGCGCACCGGCACGGCTCCCGCCTCGACGTTGCAGCCGGAAGTCGAGGTCAAGATCGACCTGCCCGTTGACGCGCACCTGCCCACCGACTACATCGCCGACGAGGCGCTGCGCTTGGAGGCCTACCGCAAGATCGCCGCGGTGCGCGACGCCGGGGGCGTCCGCGCGGTGCGCAACGAGCTGATCGACCGCTACGGCCGCCTCCCAGACCCCGCCGACCGGTTGCTGTCGGTTGCGGCGCTGCGCGCGGCGATCCGGCGCTGGGGCATCCGTGAGCTCACCACCACCCCGCGCCGCACGGTCCGAGCGGTCCCGGTCACCCTGGCGGACTGGCAGGAGCTGCGGCTCGCCCGCGAGCACCCCGACGCCGTCTACAACCCGTCTGCCTCGGCGCTGGAGATCCCGGTTCCTCGGGGATCGCGGGCCGCTGGGGGTGGCGAGCTGGTCAGTCACGTTGCCCGGTCGCTGAACGGCATCCTGTCCAATCAGCGCAGGCCAGCGACGCGGTCGGGGGCCGCGCACTGACCTAGACTGGGCGCCTTTCCGCCTCGAGGATGGTTTCCCATTGCGCACTCTCCCGGTCCGTGCCCGCCGCCGCCTGCACCTGGCCGACCGCCGTCGGGCCGCAACGCGGTTGCTGCTGTCGGCGTTGGCTGTTGTGGCCCTGACGGCCTGCGACACCGTGACCGGCACCGGCAGCCCCGAGGCCGCCGCCACGGTCGGGGGCGAAGACATCCCGATCGCGACGGTGGAGGACCGCTTCGAGCAGGCCAGCGCCAATCCCCAAGTTGCCCAGCAGCTGGAGGGCGATGACTCCGGTCAGTTCGAGGCGCAGGTGCAGTCGCAGATCCTGTCGCAGCTGATCCTGGCAGAGATCGTCACGCAGTGGGCCGACGAGTTGGGCATCGAGGCCAGCCAGGCGGAGCTGGACGCCGAGCGCGAGTCGGTGATCGAGCAGCTGGGCGGTGAGGACCAGTTCCAGCAGGCCGTCGAGCAGGCCGGGCTGAGCGAGGAGCAGGTCGACGACCAGCTGCGTCAGCAGGTGCTGCAGACCAAGATCGCCGCAGAGGTCGGTGCCGGCGAGGAGGTCACCGACGCGCAGATCGAGGACTTCTACGAGGAGAACAAGGACGCCCGCTTCGGCGAGCGCGCCCAGGCCCGTCACATCCTCGTCGAGGGCAGGGCCAAGGCGGAGCAGATCAGGCGGCAGCTCGACGACGGTGGGGATTTCGCCGAGCTGGCCCAGGAGAACTCGACCGACCCTGGCAGCAAGGACAACGGCGGTGACCTCGGCGAGGTCACCAGCGGCCAGACCGTTCCGGCATTCGAGGAGGCCGTCTTCGGTGCCGAGGAGGGCGAGATCGTCGGTCCGGTCCAGACCCAGTTCGGTTTCCACATCATCGAGGTGACGGGCAAGACGCCGGCGCAGACGCTGGAGGAGTCGCGCGAGGAGATCGAGACCGAGCTCACCCAAAGCACCCAGAACGAAGGCCTGCAGCAGGCGCTGATGGAGCGCGCCGGCGAAGCTGAGGTCGAGGTCAACCCCCGCTTCGGCACGTGGGACCCCGAGACTGGCACCGTGACGCCCGAGGAACCGCTTGGCGCCGCTAGCGAAGCTGGGGGATCAGATCCCGCCGCGGTGCCGTCCGAGGGTGCCGCACCGTCCGAGCAGACCTCGGAGTAGCCATGGCTCGGCTCGTCCTGGTCGACACCGCCGACGAGCTGCCCGGGCTGCTGCCACTGCACGCCTGGTCGGCGCTGATGTCGTCGGACCTGGTGCTGCTGGGCACCGCCGACCACCCGTTCGTCGAGCACCTGGCCATGGCCGAGCTGCGCTACGAGGCCGTCGAGTCCGCCGGCGCCGCGGCCTTGAACCGCGCCGACCTGCTGTCGGGGCTGACGCCGGCCGACAAGGCCAGGGCCACCAGCATCGTCGACCGGGTGCGGGCCGAGGGCGAGGTCGTCTACCTGTTCGGTCGCGGTGACGACGACGGCTTCACCCGCACCCTTGGCATGGAGGCTGCCCGCGCCGGGGTCGAAGTCGAGGTCGTCTACTTCGGGGTCCGGCCGCCCGGCACGCGGCTGCTTGACCTGGTGCGAACGGAGCAACGGCTGCTCGCACCAGGCGGCTGCCCATGGGACCGTGAGCAGGACCACCGCAGCCTCGCCCGCTATGCGGTGGAGGAGGTCTACGAGCTGCTGGAGGCCATCGAGTCGGGCGATCCCGATGCGATCCGTGAGGAGCTCGGCGACGTGCTGCTGCAGGTCGTGTTCCACGCCCAGATCGCTGCGGACAACACGACGGCTGCGCAGCACTTCGACATCGACGACGTGGCAGCGGGCATCATCGCCAAGCTCGTGCGCCGCCACCCGCATGTGTTCGCCGACGCCAAGGTCTCGGGGTCCGCCGAAGTGCTGGCCAACTGGGAGCAGCTCAAAGCCGCCGAGAAGCCCGAGCGCTCGGGGCCCTTCGACGGCGTGCCAGCGGCGCAACCGGCGTTGGCCTACGTCGAGAACCTGCAGGCGCGCGCGGCACGGACGGGTTTCGACTGGGAGTTCGACGCCGAGGCCGCCGACCGCATTCGCCTGGAGCTGGAGGAGTTCCTTACCGCCGGCGACGATGCCGAGCGCGAGCGAGAGATCGGCGACCTGCTGATGAGCGTGGTGGGTCTGGCCCGCCGCCACCGGCTCGACCCCGAGATGGCGTTGCGCGGCGCCGCCCGCCGCTTCCGCGAGCGGTTCGAGGCGGCCGCCGCGGCCGCTGACCGACCGTTGGCCGACCTCGACCGCAGCGAGTGGTTGCGCCTGTGGGACGCTGCCAAGACGGCCGAGCGCGCCGCCCACTGACATCGCCGCTGCCTCACCCATCCGCCTGCCGCGGACAAATGCGCGGCGGTGAAGCTTTGGCCCCGGATGCGCCAGGCAACGCTTCATTGGGCGCCGGCCCCTCGCTGCCGTCGTTGCGCCTGTTGTTGCATTCCGTCACGGTGGCCTACAGTTGCGCCACCTTCCCCCAGGAGTTTGACCTCACGTGGAGATCGAGAGCCTGACCGCCCGCGAGCTGCTCGACTCGCGCGGCAACCCCACCGTCGAGGTGGACTGCACCCTGGCTGACGGGGGCTTCGGGCGTGCCCTGGTGCCCAGCGGGGCCTCGACCGGCGCCTTCGAGGCCGTCGAGCTGCGCGACGGCGAGCAACGCTACGGCGGCATGGGCGTGCGCAGCGCGGTGGCCAACGTGAACGACGTCATCGGCCCTGAGCTGCTCGGCCGCGACGCCACCGACCAGCGGGCGGTCGACGCCGCGCTGCTGGCGCTGGACGGCACCGACGACAAGTCCGGCCTCGGCGCCAACGCTCTGCTCGGCGTCAGCCTGGCGGTGGCGCGGGCCGCCGCATCCTGGTGCGGGCTGCCGCCGTACGCCTACCTGGGCGGGGCCAACGCCCACCTGCTGCCCGTGCCGATGATGAACATCGTCAACGGTGGTGCCCACGCCGACTCAAACGTGGACTTCCAGGAGTTCATGGTCGTGCCGCTGGGCGCTTCCTCGTTCGCCGAGGCCGTGCGGATGGGGGCCGAGACCTACCACGCGCTCCGCAAGGTGCTCAGCGAACGGAACCTGGTTACCGGCCTCGGCGACGAGGGCGGGTTTGCGCCGGATCTGGCGTCCAACGGCACCGCGTTGGACCTGATCACCGAAGCGATCCAGCGCGCCGGCTACACCCCGGGAGCCGACATCGCCCTGGCCCTGGACGTCGCCGCGACGGAGTTCTTCACCGACGGGGCGTACCGGCTCGAGGGTGAGGACCGCACCCTGTCCTCCGCCGAGATGATCGATCTGCTGGTCGACTTGGCCGATCGCTACCCGATCGTGTCGATCGAGGACGGCATGGCCGAGGACGACTGGGAGGGCTGGGCCGCACTGACCCAGCGGCTGGGGGAGCGCTGTCAGCTGGTCGGCGACGACCTGTTCGTCACCAACGCGGAGCGCGTGCGGCGAGGGATCGCCGAGGGCTCGGCAAACAGCGTGCTGATCAAGGTGAACCAGATCGGCACGCTCACCGAGACGCTGGACACCATGGACCTCGCTCATCGCGC
>JALZLC010000132.1 GCA_030858885.1 Actinomycetota bacterium | reverse complement strand
CGCGCATCTTGTCCTCTGCAGCGTCCACGTCGGCCCGGAGTGGACGGGGTTCGGGTCACCTGCCGTCGCTGCTGCCCAACCGCTGTGACAGCTCCAGTGCGGCCTTGCGGCATAGGGCGGCGAGCTCCGGCAGCCGCTCCACGGTCAAACGATAGGAGGGGCCGGACACGCTGAGCGCGGCGCGGCATCCCTGCGAGTCGAAGACCGGCGTGGCCACGGCGTGCAGACCCTCTTCGAACTCCCCCACGACGGTGGCGTAGCCGTCCTCGCGCACGCGCGCCAGCTCCGCCTCGAACGCCGCGGGGTCGGTGAGCGTGCGCTCGGTGAACGCCGTCAGAGGCACAGGAATCAGCTTGCCAGGGCGGTGGGCCAACAGCACCTTGCCGTTGGCGGTGCAGTGCACGGGTGTGCGGCGGCCCGTCCACTGGCCGATGCCAACGATGTGTGATCCGTCGACCTGCGCGATGTTGGCCACCTCGGTGCCGGGGTTGTCCAGCACCGCGATGTTGACCGTCTCACCGGTCTGCTGCGCCAGGTCACGCATGCTCTCGCGCGCCAGCGCCACCAGGTCGATCCCGCCCGCGACCGCGAGCAGGCCCAAGCGTCCCAGCTCGGGGCCGAGCCGGAACTCATTGGTCCTGGCATCTCGCTCCAGGAAGCCGCGCTCTGACAGGGTGGCAGCCAGCCGCGATGCCGTGCTTTTGTGGACCCCCAAGGCGTCCGCCAGCCGTCCGACCGTCATCGTGCGCAGCTCCGGCGAGAATGCCTGGAGCATCTGCAGCGCGCGGTCCGCGGTGTGCAGCTGGCTCATGGCGCGACACTGTACTTGGACTCGTTGACCGAGCCGCGGGCCGGTGGTTGGTCGCTGTCGACCCAGATTGGTGACGACCAGGCCATCTCGCCGTCGACCAGGTAGACCCTGGCGTAGTACCAGGCGGGTTCGGCGCGCTCGTCGGTCCAGCGCAGACGCAGCTGGCTTCCTCCCAGGGTTGACAGCCCTCCGACGCCGGGCTGCAGCCGCAGCCGGCCGCTGGATTGCGCACGGGTACTCATGGTCGTCGCGGTGGCATCGACGGGGTGCTCTCGCAAGGTGGCGAGTTCGGCCGACACCTTGCCCGCGCCGCTGTCGACGCGCACCATCGCGTCCGGTGGACCGACCACGGTCAGCTCGATGCCACCTCGTGTTGGTCCGTAGATGCCACCGCCCCCGAAGCTCTGGGTGGCGGCGGCCCAGCACACCGAGGTCTGGCCCACCTCCTGCACTTCGGGCGACCAGTAGGGCGTGCGGAGCACCTCTCCACCGTCGACCTGCAACCTGCCACTCCAGTCGGTGGGACTCGGGTTCATCCCCCACTCCAGGCGCAACGGCACGGCGATCCACCCCGGCGGCAGGTCCAGCTCGGGTACGACGCTGTGCACCAGCTCACCGTTGCGCAGCAGATCGACGCGGGCGAGCTCGGCGTAGCCGCGCGCAGAGACGTCCAGCTCCACAGGCCCGGTCAGGCGGCGTTCACCGCCCATGAAGGTGTCACCGATGCGGGTGTCCAGGACGATGTCGCGGGCGGTCGTGCCCATCGTGCGGCGGTTGCGCAACGCGTCGAAGATCGCCTCGCGGTCCAGGCTGGGGGCATAGGCGCCGACGTAGCTGGCGCCGTTGCCGTGATCCGACGAGGCAATGAGCCCGAACCGGTAGCCACGCCGCAGCCCGTCGAGCACAAAGCTGCCGGGCAGCGTGGCGTCCGCGTACTGGCGGAAGCAGCCGTCGTCCTCGTAGTTGCCCCGGCAGGCTTGGAAGATCTCCACCAGGCGTAAGTAGTCAGGGTCGTGGTAGTTCCAGTCGTAGGGCACCATCCCCGACCCGGGATGATGGGGAATGGTGATCGCCGGATAGTCGGGGAACCGCCGCAGCTGCTCCCACAGCTGGTCGGGTCGCTCGCTACCGTCAGCCAGCGACGAGAAGATCGGCCCGCCACGTCGCGACGATGAGTAGATGACGTTTTGATGCCCGCTGTTCGAGGTCCACTCGAAGCCATACAGCGGCACGAAGCGCCCCTCGACGTGGAACAGGTCGGCGATCTTCTGGATGCACCACCACTGGTAGGCCGTGGAGTTCTCGGAGTGGTCGGTCACCGCCCAGAAGTCGTACTCGCAGACGTCCCACGAGTAGCGATAGAACTCCTCCAGTGAGGGCTCGTCCGCGGCGGTGCAGCGACTGATCAGCGAGTGGCGGTGCAGGTCCCCCCAGTACAACTGGTGATCGTGGCCGTCGACCTGGGTGGTGTAGCGCTGCCGGTCGCCGCCGGTCCACCCGCGTGCCTCCGTGCGCGCCGA
>JALZLC010000081.1 GCA_030858885.1 Actinomycetota bacterium | reverse complement strand
GGTCACCACGGCGACGGCGGCTCCGCGCCGGTGCAGCTCGGCCGCGGCGTCGCGGCACCGCTCGCGCGCGTCGGCCGGGTCGCCCTGCACCGTCTCGGGGGCTGCGCTGTCGGTTGCGCTACCGCCTCCGGATACATGAGCGCCAGTCAGCGCCGCCTCGGCCTCGGCGAGGTTCGGGGTGACCGCGCTGGGGCCGGCTCGCAGCGCGACGAGCAGCAAGGCGCCGCTGGCGTCGACCAGCACCGGCAACGACCGGTCACGGGCAATTGCAACCAGGCGCGCATAGGCGTCGTCGGGGCAGCCGGGCGGCACGCTGCCGGAACACACCAACATGACTGTCTTATGTCCTACCGCTTCGCTACTCGAGGACATCGCCTCGTCGAGTCGTTGGGCGATCACCTGCTCCAGCGACGCCCACAGCACCTCGTTCACGGTCGGCCCTGGCTCGTTGAGGACGGTGGTGGTGCCATCCTCGGCAAGCACGATGGTCGTCGATCGCGTCTCACCCGGGGCCTCGACGCTTCGTAGCGTCACGTACTCGGCGGCCAGCAGTGCCGCCGCCAGCCCGCCTGTGGAACCGGCGGTGAAGCCGACGAGTGGCGCCGAGGCACCCAGCGCCTGCGCGGCGCGCACCACGTTGACGCCCTTGCCGCCAGCGGTCAGCGTCGCCGAGGTCGCGCGCAGCACCTGGCCGGGCACCAGCCGAGGCAGCCGCAGCGTGCGGTCCAGCGTCAGGTTGGGCCCGGCGACGAGCAGCCCGCTCCGGACGCGCGAAGCAGCCGTGACGGCGGTCCTGTCAGTCGGTGAGTCGGTGGGTCGGTGGGTCGATAAGTCGGGATGCCGGGATTCGAACCCGGGGCCTCCACGTCCCGAACGTGGCGCGCTAACCAAGCTGCGCTACATCCCGGTGCAACCGCGCCAGCCTAGCCGGAGGGCGGATGGCCCTCAAAGGCGTCGTGGCGGGCGACCAGGTCCAGCAGCGTCGCCTCGGGCCGGCACCCAAGGCGCAGCGGCGCGAACTTGGAGTTGCCAAGGCCTGCCGACACGTGCAGCCACAGGTCCGCGCCTTCCCGGGACAGCCCGCGCGACTTGCCCAGCGCCAGGTCGCAGTTGTTGACCAGGGCACCCAATAGCGGGACGCGCACCTGCCCACCGTGGGTATGACCGGACAGGACGAGGTCGAAGCCGTGGCGGTCGAAGAGGTCCAGCGGCGCGCGGTACGGCGCGTGCACCAGACCGAGGCGCAGCGCAACGTCGTCGGTCGGCGCGGCCCAGTCGATCATCTCCGGATGGTCGTGGCCGATGTGTGGGTCGCCCAACCCGGCCACGTCGATCGGTCCCGCCGGCGTGGGCACCGTCGTGCGACGGTTGTGCACCACCGAGTAGCCGGCTGCGGACAGCCCCGCGGTCATCCGTGCGGTGTCGAGCGGCTTGCCGTAACGGCGGCGGCCAGGGGCCAGGAAGTACTCGACGGGATTCTTGGCGGTCGACCCCCAGAAGTCGTGCGCGCCGAGCACGGCGATCCCAACCCGGCCACGGGCCACGCCTGCGAGGGTGTCGACCACCTCGTCGATCGCCTCGTCTTCCTCGAGCAGATCACCGCTGACCACGACCACATCAGGTGCGGTGTCGGCGCAGGCGCGGACGAACGACAGCCGATGCGCTTGGCCGGCCACCTGGTGCAGGTCAGACAGGTGCAGGACCCGCAGCGGTCGGCTGGCGCCGGCTCGCAGCACGGGGACGGTGGCGTGGCGCAGGGCATACCAGCGGCGCTCGATGAGGCTGGCCCATCCGAGCGTGGCCAGCCCTGTCGCGACGGCGCCCACACGCCAGGCGGATGAAGCGGTCCGCGTCAACGACGGCGCCGGGGCGGCGCTGGCGGCTCGGCGACGAGCAGGCTGATGCTGCCGCCCAGCTGCGCCTGCCGTCCGGCGGCGGGCTGCTGCCCGATGACCGTGCCTGGTCGAATCCGGCTGGGTGTCGGCTGCACGGTCGGGCGGAAGCCGAACGTGCCGGCGAGCCGGCGGGCGTCGGAGACGGTGCGACCGACCAGGCTGGGCACGGGGCCAGTGGGCAGCGGTGGCGGCTCCGCGAAGTCCTTGACGGGCAGCTCCAGGGTGGACACCGCCCGGTTCATGAACCGCGACCAGATCATCGTGGGCAGGCAGCCACCCGTCACCGGGCCGCCGCAGCGGGAGTCGGACAGGGCGCTGGTCCCACCAGGGTCACCGACCCAGGTCGACACCGACAGCTGCGGCACGTAGCCGGAGAACCAGGCGTTGCCGTAGTTCTGCGTCGTGCCGGTCTTGCCGGCGGCCGGGCGGTCCAGGTCGACGTTGGCGGTCGCGGTGCCGGCTTCGATCGGCCCGCGGAGCATGTCGGTGGCGCGTGCGGCGATGCCGGCCTCGACGGCCCTGGCGCAGCGCGGGCCCTCGCGCAGCAGGGTGCGGCCGTGGCGGTCGCGGATCTCGCTGATGGCGTAGGGCGTGCAGCGCAGGCCGCCGTTGGCCAGCGTGCCCATCCCTGAAGCCATGTCCAGCCCGAACACTTCGTTGGTGCCCAGCACCGTGGAGCAGAACGGGGTCAGGTTGGCGGTCACGCCCATCCGCTGGGCGACCTCTACCAGCTTTTCGGGGCCGGTGAGGTCGAGCAGGTGCGAGAAGTAGGTGTTGGACGACCGCGCGGTGGCGTCGTACATGTCCAGCACGCCCTGGCTGGCGTCGGCGTAGTTGCCCGGCTCGTAGCCACGGCAGCTCGGGCGCCGGAACTTGTAGCTGGCGCCCGCGTTGTAGGTCAGGGTCGGGCTGAGACCGGACTCTAGGGCCGCCACGAGCTGGAACGGCTTGAAGGCCGAGCCGGGCTGGCGTCCGACCGGTGAGCCCAGTCCTGGCACGGCAGGCGTCACCTGCGTCTGGTCCTTGCCCTTGCCGAAGCGCTTCGGTCCGACGCCGATCGCCAGGATCTCCCCCGTGCGCGGATCCACTGCGGTGACGGCCGACTGAGCCCCGTCGGGACCCGGCAGGATCTCCTCGATCGAGCGCACGGCGTCGCGCTGCAGCTTGGGGTCAAGGGTGGTGTAGATGCGCAGCCCACCGCGCAGAACCGCTTCCTCCCTGGCCTTGACCCCGGGTCCGAGGACCGTGGAGTTTCGCAGCAGGTAGCGCACGTAGGCCACGAAGAACGAGTCGCCGCGCCGCAGGGGTCCTTGCAGCTGCAAGCGCAACGGCTTGGCCGCCAGACGCTTGGCTTTGCGGGCGCCGAGAAAGCCCTGATCCACCATCTGCCGAAGAACGATGTTGCGCCGGATGCGGGCGGCCCTGGGATGGTCGACGGGGTCGTTGCCGGCCGGCGTGCGGATGATGCCGGCGAGCACGGCCGCCTGCGGCACGGTCAGCTTGGAAACTCGGCGGTCGAAGTAGTACTCGGCGGCCGTCCCGATGCCGTAGACGCCGTGCCCGAAGTAGGCGACGTTGAGGTACTCGCCGAGGATGTCACGCTTGGTCAGGCGGCGTTCCATCTGGGTGGCCAGCACCGCTTCACGCAGCTTGCGCTGCACGGTCAGGGAGCGGTCGCGCAATACCACGTTCTGGACGAGTTGCTGGGTGATCGTCGACGCGCCGGAGCGGATCTCACCAGCCCCGACGTTGCCCATGGCCGCACGGGCAACCGCCCGCCAGTCGACCCCACGATGGCGGAAGAACTCGGCGTCCTCGGTGGCCAGCACCGCCTGCTGCACGTGGTCGGGAACCCGTCGCAACGGCACCATCCGCCGGTTCTCCAAGCCGTGCAGCACCGCCAGCACCGAGCCGTCGCGGGCGTAGATGACGGAACGCTCCGAGG
>JALZLC010000056.1 GCA_030858885.1 Actinomycetota bacterium | reverse complement strand
CCTACGTCCGTTCAGGCTCCGTCAACGACAGGCTCGGGCTGTCCCCTGCCAACGACCCCACTAGGCTGCGGCCAAACACGGGAGGAACCATGCGGCTGGGACTGTCCATCGGCTACTCGGGTTCGGCGATCGGCGAGGTGCTGCCGCTGGTCACCCGCGCCGATTCGCTCGGCATCGACTCGGTGTGGGCGGCAGAGGCGTACGGCGCGGACGCGGTGACGGTGCTGGCCTATCTGGCCGCCAACACCACGCGCATCAAGCTGGGCAGCGGCATCCTGCAGATGCCCGCGCGCACCCCGGCGAACACCGCGATGACGGCGATGACCCTCGATGCGCTGTCGGGCGGCCGCCTGATCCTCGGCCTGGGGCTGTCAGGCCCCCAGGTCGTCGAGGGCTGGCACGGCGTGGCGTACGGCGAGCCTCTGGGCCGCACCCGCGAGTACGTGGAGATCGTGCGCAAGGCGGTCGCGCGCACCGAGCCGCTGCGCCATGAGGGCAAGCACTACTCGATTCCGTACACAGGCTCCGACGCGACCGGACTCGGCAAGCCGCTGCGGTCCATCCTGCATCCGGTCCGCGACCGGATTCCGATCTACCTGGCCGCGATCGGACCGCGCAACGTGGCGCTGACCGCCGAGATCGCCGATGGTTGGCTGCCGATCTTCTACTCCCCCGAACGCGAGGCAACCTTCAACGAGCACCTGGACGCGGGACTGGCCACGGCGGGCAGGAAGGCCGCCGAGCTGTCGATCGCGGCCTCGGTGATGGTCGCCGCCGGCGACGACCTGGACGCCTGCCGGGACCTCCTGCGGCCGGCCTTCGCGCTGTACATCGGTGGTATGGGTGCCAGGGGCCGCAACTTCTACTTCGACCTGGCCGCGCGCTACGGCTTCGAGGAGGCCGCCACCGCGATCCAGGATCTGTACCTGGACGACCGCAAGGACGAGGCTGCCGCCCAAGTTCCCGACCAGCTGATCGACGAGATGGCGCTGGTCGGCCCCATCCCGCGCATCCTCGACCGTCTGGAGGCGTGGAAGTCCTCGCGAGTCGACACGCTCATCCTCGGCACCAACCAGCCCGAGGTCTTGGAGGCGCTGCAGGCCTCGCTGTGAGAGCTGATCAGGCATATTGGGCGGTCATGAACGTCGGGAGGACGGTCGGGGATGGCAAGCAGCCTGTACTCAGTGGTGATCGACGCCAGCAACCATCGCGAGCTGGCCGCGTTCTGGAAGGAAGCGCTCGGCTACGAGATCGCCTTCGAGGCCGACGACTTGCTCGCGCTCGAGCCGCCTGGGGAGGTCGGCCCGGCGTTGGAGTTCGACCCCAGCGGGGAAGGCAAGGACCGCAAGAACCGCCTGCACCTTGACCTGCGGCCCGACCGCCAACAGGTGCAGGTCGACCGGCTGATCGGCCTCGGCGCCCGCCGGGCCGACGTCGGCCAGTCCGAGGACGTGACCTGGGTAGTACTCGCCGACCCAGAGGGCAACGAGTTCTGCGTGCTGCGAGCCCGCGACGACGAGCAGCCGGCACCGCTGTCCTTGAGCGCCATCGCCCTGGACTGCGCCGACCCTCGTGAGCTGGGCAGATTCTGGGCCGAGGCGCTGGGCTGGAACACTGACTACGAAGACGACGACGAGGTTGCGCTCGAGGCGCCGGGCAAGACCGGTCCCGAGCTGCTGTTCCTGCAGGTGCCTGAGCCGAAGGTGGCAAAGAACCGGCTGCATCTTGATCTCAACCCCGACGACCAGGACGCCGAGGTCGAGCGCCTGGAGGGACTGGGCGCCACCCGCGTCGACATCGGTCAGGGCGACGAGGTCACCTGGGTGGTCCTGGGCGACCCCGAAGGCAACGAGTTCTGCGTGCTGACCGCCCGCTGACGGCCTGACGGACGGGTGCCCGACGTTGAGCGTGACCGGCTGATATCGCGTCCTTCCTCGCTGACGCTGCGCCAGCGGATCCAGATCCTCCTGGCCGCCTTCTTGGTGCTGCTGGCGATCAACGCCGTGCTGGCCCTGTCCGGTGTGGGGCGGCGCGACCAGCTGGTGGCGGAATCGCGACGCTATGACCGCGCGCGAACCGATAGCACTCGGCTGCTGGCCCACTACATCGACCAGGAGACCGGCCAGCGCGGCTACGTGATCACCGCCGACGAGGAGTTCCTGCGGCCCTACGAGCTGGGCCGGAGCCAGGCGGCGGCCACGGAGGCCGAGCTGCGCCGACTGCTCGCGCCCGACCCCGAGCTGGTGACCCGGCTGGACCGGATCAGCCGAGCCGGCCGCCAGTGGCAGCGGCTGGCTGCCGAGCCGGAGATCGCCGCTGCCCGCCAGGGACGCCCCCGGCGAGCCGAGGCGTTGGTCGCCAGCGACCGAGGGCGCCGGCTGTTCGAGCGGATCCGCAACGAGTTGGCGTCGCTGCGAAGCGAGCTGCAGGTCGCTCAGGAGAACGTCAACGCCACACTTGACGCCGCACGCGGCCGCCTCACGAACGTCCTGTACAGCACCTTCATCGCTGGTGCCCTGCTGCTGGCGGTGACGGCGCGGTTCCTCGAACGCTGGATCGCTCGGCCACTGGACCGCATCAGTGCCGCCGTACGCGACGTCTCCGAAGGCCGGCTCGACCGCGGCATCCCGGTGGTCGGCCCTCCCGACGTCGCACGCCTCGGCGCCGACGCCGAACTCATGCGCCGGCGCATCGTCAGCGAGCTGGATGCCGCCCGCCGGGCCGAACAGGCGCTGCGCCAACGCGGACCCACCGTGGCAGCCCTGCGGTCCCATCTCAACCCGTCCTACACACAGCTGCCGCCAGGCATGCAGGTGGCTTCCGCCTACGAGCCGGCCACCGGCGTCCTGGCCGGCGACTGGTACGACATCGTGCCGCTGCCCGGCGGTGCGGTGGCACTGTGCCTGATGGACGTGTCCGGTCACGGGCCGGACAGCGGCATCTTTGCCTTGCAGGCCAAGAACCTGCTGCTGGCCGCCCTGCGGATGCCGGCGGGCACAAGCATCGGGCTTGACCGGTGCCTCGAGCCGGGCGCTGTTCTCGGTTGGCTCAGCGCGGCGCTCGGCGACACGGAAGACCAGTTCCTGACGCTGGTACTCGCCTACCTGCACCCCGACGGCCGCTGCTCCTACGCCAATGCCGGCCACCCGCCGGTGCTGGTCTCCGACGGCTCCGCGGCGCGGGAGTTGGGTCCCACCGGCCCGCTGCTAGGGCCGTTGCCCGGCGAGTGGGAGACGGCCGCGGCGCGGCTGCAAGCCGGCGACGTGCTGGTGGCCTACACCGACGGACTCGCCGAGGCCCGCAATCCACAGCGACGCGAGTTCGGCAGCCAGCGCCTCGCCGACCTGATCCAGGCTCAGGCTCCGAACGGACCGCAGGCGGTAGTGGACGCCTGTATGGACGCGGTGCGCTCCTTCGCGGCGGGAGCGGTCAGCGACGACCTGACCCTCGTCGCGGTGGCCAGGATCGGGCACGAGACATGAAGGTCGAACGCGAGCCCTGGCTCGGTGCCCAGGTCTTGTCCTATCCGGACCGCCCGCGCACCGTCGTCGACGTGCTGGACGGTGCCGTCGCCGCCTTCGGCGACCGCACGGCGCTACGCGCCCCCGAGGGGGACCTGACCTACGCCGAGTTCGCCGAGGTCGTCGAGGGCGCCGTCGAGCGGCTTACCGATGAGGGGCTGACTGCGGGCGACCGCCTCGCCGTGGCAGCGCGCAACGGCTTGGATCTGGCGGTGGCGCTGTTCGCCTGCGCCCGCGGCGGCTTCGTGATGGTCGGGCTCAACCTGCGGCTGCGAGCACCACAATGGGCCTACATGCTGCGCCATTCCGGCGCGCGGCTGGCGCTGGGCCAGCCCGAGGCGCTCGACGAGCTGCGAGCGGCCGGCGTTGAGGCGGGGATGGCAGCGACCGCGGTTCGCGACGTGGGGGACCACTTCCGCGGGCGCCGGCGGCCGTGGGCCTACGACGCCGGGCAGCGACCCGACGAGGCGGCCGCCTTCGCGGTCGTCTACACCTCCGGCACCACCGGCAGGCCCAAGGCCAGCCGGGTCGTGCACCGCTGCAGCGTCCACAGCGCGATGTCCTACGTCGAGGTGGTGGGACTGGCTGGCAACGACCGGACCGCGGTGCTGTTCCCCCTGTACTACATCTCCGGGCTGCACGCCCACGTGCTGCCGATGATGCTGGTCGGCGGCACCAGCGTGCTCGTGGCCGACGCGTCGGCACACGACTTCGTCGAGCTGCTGGCCCGCGAGCGCATCACCTGGATGTACACGGTTCCCTCGATGTGGCAGCTGCTGCTGCGCGAGGATGGCTTCACCGCCTCCGCGCTGCCGGACCTGCGTCGCGGCGCCTTCGGCGGGTCACCGTTTCCCACAACGCTGCTCGACTCGATCCGCCAGCGCTTCCCGAGGGTGCGCCTCACCGACATCTACGGGCTGTCGGAAACCCACTCGCCCGCCACCATGCTGCGCGACGAGGAGTTCACCGCCAAGCGGGGGTCGGTGGGCCGGCCGCTGCCGTGCATGGAGGCCAAGGTCGTCGACGACTCGGGGCACGAGGTGCCGGCCGGTGATCCCGGCGAGCTGCTGCTGCGCGGCTCACTGGTGACCACCGGCTACGACGGCGACGACGAGGCGACCCGCGCCGCCATCAGCGCCGGGTGGTTGCGCACCGGCGACCTCGCCCGCATGGACCCTGACGGCTACGTCTTCATCCTCGACCGCAAGAAGGACATGATCACCCGCGGCGGCAACAAGATCTTCTCCGTGGAGGTCGAGCAGCTGCTGCTGACCCACCCCGCCATCGCCGACGCGGCCGTCGTGGGCATCCCCGACCCGATCGCGTTCGAGGCCGTGGCCGCCTACGTGGTGCCCACGGACGGCGCGCAACTCACCCGCCGCGACGTCCAGCGGTGGGTCGCCGAGCGCATGTCCGACTACGCGGTGCCTCGGCAGGTGCGGGTGGTCGACGAGATCCCGCGCAACCGCACCGGAAAGATCCTCAAGGCCGATCTCCGGCAGCGGCTGCTCGACGAGCTGGGGCCTCTCAGCCGTTGACGACGGTGCCCCCGTTGACGTGCAGGACCTGGCCGGCGACATAGGAGGCGTCGTCGGAGGCGAGGTACAGGTAGGCGGTGGCAACCTCGTTGGGCTGACCTGGCCGGCCCAGCGGCACGTCCTCGCCGAACGACCCGACCGACTCCTCGTCGAAGGTGGCGGGGATGAGCGGGGTCCAGATCGGGCCGGGCGCCACCGCGTTGACGCGAATGCCCTCGCCGGCCAACGACTGGGACAGCGCCCGGGTGAACGCCACGATGGCGCCCTTTGTGGACGAGTAGTCCAGCAGCAGCGGGTTGCCCTGGTAGGCGGTGACCGAGGTGGAGTTGATGATCGACGAGCCCTCGCCCAGGTGTGGGAGCGCAGCCTTGACCAGGTGGAACATCGCGAAGATGTTAGTGCGGAACGTGCGTTCGAGCTGGGCGGCAGTGATGTCGGTGATCGACTCCTGCGGGAACTGCACCGCCGCGTTGTTGACCACGACGTCAAGCCGCCCGAACTCATCGACGACCCGCTGCACCACCTCGGCGCAGAACGCCTCGTCGCCGACGTCACCGGCCAACGCAAGGCAGCGCCGGCTCTCACCCTGCACCGCCTCCACGGTGTCCTCGGCGTCCCGGCCCTCCTCCAGATAGACGATCGCCACATCGGCCCCCTCCCGCGCGAACAGCACGGCCACGGCTCGCCCGATCCCGCTGTCGCCACCCGTGATCAGCGCAACCTTGCCATCCAGCCGCCCGCTGCCGGGATGGCGTGGCATGAAGTCGGGCTCGGGCGTCATCGCGGGCTCTCGCCCGGGCTGGTGGTGCTGCGTCTGTGGCTGGGGCGCATCCGGTGACATCTGTGACATCTGCCGTGCTCCTGCGTCGGTGGACGGAATCAAGGACGGCCCGGCCACCAGGGCCGGGCCGTCAAAGGCGTTGCGAGGTAGGGCGGGCTACGAGGAGGAGATTGCCGGCACCAGGTCACCGACCTTGTCGTTGTCGATACCAAGTTCTCCTTCGGTGCCGTCGTGGTTGCTACTTCTGCAGGGCGTCGGGAGTGATGCGACCGAACAGGCCCTTGGCGATCTCGCTGGGCCGCTGCTGCTCGCCCATCCTGGCGTTGATCACGAGGATGCCGCCGGTCAGTGCCGGGATGGCCCACTGCAGCAGCTTCAGCTGCTTCTGGGCCTTCGCGGCCTCGTCGGGCGTGCTCGCGCTGGGCGTGGTGGCGTCGGCCACCGGCAGGCCGTCGGGGCCGAGGCTGCTCTGCGCTTGCGTCGCTTCGGCTTCCATGACCTGCTGGCCGAGGTAGCGCGAGTAGGCGGTAGCACCCAGCGCCGCGGCGGTCAGGGCCGTCTTGGCGGCAGAGGCGCTGGCGACACCCTGCTGGCCGGCCAGGCGCCCCTTGTTGGCACGCGTCAACTGTGCGCCACCAACGAGGTGCACCGCGATGGCCACGGCGTTGGCGGGCGTCCAGCGACCCCAGCCGGCGTTCGCGACCCGCGAGCGGTCGGTCGGATCGGACACTTCCTGGCTGGCACCGTTCAAGCCGATGGCTCCCATCAGGGAGCCGCCGAACCAGGCGGCGAGGCCGACATCGTGGAGACTGCGGGCGAGCGAGTTTGTCTGGCTCATGATGACTGCTGTCCTCTGCATCGAAGTAATTGGTCCGGGGATCGAAGGCTGTGGGGCTGGCCTTCCCGACGCTGGCGGCACCTAATCGCCACAGCCGATATTGACCGCCAGACACGCTGTGCTGCCGCTGGCTATCCACGACGACCGAGACGAGGACGGCGCCATGACCGTGACGTTCCGCCGCTGGCAACCCGAGGAGGCCGAGGCGGCGGCAAGCTTCCTGGCAGGTGACGAGTGGCAGTTCCACGCCTTGCGGATCCCGACCCTGGAAGCCGCCCGGGAACGAGTGGCGTCCTTTCCCGACGACGA
>JALZLC010000054.1 GCA_030858885.1 Actinomycetota bacterium | reverse complement strand
CAGCAGCGACGCAGGCGCCTCGCCGGCAGAGCCAGCAGGAGGCTCGCTGGGTGTGCCTCGACGTCGGCGAGACCCTGATCGACGAGACGCGCGTCTGGGCGGTATGGGCCGACATGCTCGGGTTGCCGTATCTCACGCTGGCGGCCGCGATCGGCGCCACCATCGCCGCCGGCAACCCACACCAGTCGGTCTTCGACTTCCTCGGCGTGGACGACTGGCAGCGCCTCGCCCCCGAGGTGGAGCGCCGCTACGGCGGATTCCAGGCCCAGGACCTGTATCCCGACGCCCTGCCGGCGCTGGACGCCCTGCAGGCCGAGGGCTGCTCGCTGGCGGTGATCGCCAACCAGCCGGCGCAGCGGGCCGGCGAGCTGGTCGCCCTGGGCGTCAGGCCCGACGTCATGGCAATGAGCGACGCGATGGGCGTGGCCAAGCCGGACCCCGCGTTCTTCGACCAGGTGCTGGCGCGCTGCCACGATCCTCGGCCCGCAGACGTGGCCTATGTCGGTGACCGGGTCGACAACGACGTTCGGCCAGCGGCCGCCGCCGGGCTGCGCGCGGTGTGGTTGCGGCGCGGCCCGTGGGGCGTGGTGCAGCGCGACGAGGAGCGGCGGGCGCATCTGGTGGTCGATTCGCTGGTCGAGCTGGTCGAACGGCTCGATGAGGTGTGGGCAGACGACTGATCGCCAACCCGACAGGCCGCGCTGCCCACGTCCGCCAACGCGTACGTCCAGACTCTCAGCTCTTGGCCGCCTCGGCGAAGCGCTGCCAGGCGGCCTCGTCGTCGCCGACCGCCAGGTCGTTCCCGCAGCGGACCAGCGGCAGCCGCAGCACCGCCGGCTGGGCCACCATCCGGTCGATCCAGTCGTCATCGGACGCTGACACGTACTGCAAGCCCTGATCGCGGTAGGCCTTCGCGTCAGGATCCAGCACGCCTTTGGTGCCAAATCGCTGCACGAACCGGCGCAGCTCACCGGGTGACGGGGCACGCTTGCGGACGTCCACGAAATGCACCGGCACCCGCCGCTCGCTGAACCAGCGCTGGGCCTTACGCGTCGCCTTGGACCCGGCGGAGCCGAACAGCTGTACGTCCATGGTGGGGCATGCTATCGACCGATGTCCGCCGACCTGCTGACCCGTCCAGTCCGCCACCTCGCCGACCTCATCCGCCGACGTGAGCTGTCGCCCGTCGAGCTGATGCAGATGTGCCTGGAGCGGATCGAGTCCGTGGACGGCCGCTTCAACAGCATCGTCACGGTGGACACCGACGGTGCGCTGGCCGCGGCCCGGCAGGCGCGGGAGGCAGCCGGGAGCGACGGCACCCCACCCTTTCTCGGGGTGCCGCTGGCGGTCAAGGACCTGGCCCTGACGGCGGGGATCCGCACCACGTTCGGCACCGCGTCGCTGGCCAACTTCGTTCCCGACATCGACGACGAGCACGTCGCCCGGCTGCGCCGCGCCGGCTTCATCGTCATGGCCAAGACCAACGTGCCGGAGCTGGGCACCATGCCCATCACCGAGCCACGGCTGCTGGGGCCGTGCCGGAATCCCTGGGACGACCGGCGCACACCGGGAGGCTCTTCCGGCGGCGCGGCCGCTGCGCTGGCGGCCGGGCTGGTGCCGGCGGTGCAGGGCTCCGACGGCGGCGGCTCACTGCGTATCCCGGCCGCCAACTGCGGGTTGTTCGGCCTCAAGCCGGCGCGGGGACGGGTGTCAAGCGCTCCTTTGGGGCCTGACATGGTCAGCGGACTGTCGTCGCCGGGCCCGCTGACCCGCGACGTCGCCGACGCCGCGGCCATGCTGGACGTGATGCGCGGCTACGCGTTGGGCGACCCGCACTGGGCCCCGGACCCGGCCCGGCCCTACGCCGACGAGGTGACCCGCGAGCCGGCGCCCCTGCGCTGCGGCCTGGTCACCGCCTGGCCCTACGGCACCTTCGACGCCGAGGCGATCACTGCCGCCGAGGACGCCGCCCGGCTGCTGGAGTCGCTGGGCCACCACGTCGAGCCGCTGACCCTCAAGCTTGACGAGAGCTTCAAGGACGCCTTCCAGGTCGTGTGGGCCGCCGGCCTGGCGGCCACACCGGTGCCCCATGACACGCTGGAACCGTTCAATGCGGGGTTGGCCACGATCGGCCGAAGGATCTCGGCGGCCGGATTGCTGCAGGCTACCGCCATGCTGCAGCTGCAGTCACGGGCGCTGATCACCGCCACCGCCGGCTATCACGCGGTGGTGTCGCCCACCATGGCGCGCGGGCCGTTGCGGGTCGGCGAGCTGGACCACCTCGCCGAGGACCCCGCGGCCATGATGGAAACCCTCGCCGGCTACGTCGGCTTGACGCCGCTAGCCAACGTGACGGGTCAACCCTCGATGAGCCTCCCCTTGGCCAGCGATCGCGACGGGCTGCCGCTGGGCGTGATGGTCACCGGCCGCCCCGCCGACGAGGCGACACTCCTGCGACTGGCGGCCCAGGTACAGGCCGCGGTGGACTGGACCCGCCGGCGTCCCCCGGCCGCGGTTCCCTTCACGACGTCAGCGACAAGGACCGCAGCGACCACCACGTCAGCGACCAAGGAGCCTGCGGCATGCTCGTCGACGCCACCGTCCTCGTAACCGGCGCCTCCAGCGGCATCGGGCTGGCCTGCGCCCAGGCCTTCGCCCGCGCCGGCGCCCGCCTGGTGCTGTGCGCCCGGCGGCGCGAGCGGCTCACCGGGCTGGCGGACTCGCTGGACGCCGAGGTCCGGATCCTGCCGTTGGACGTCCGGGACCGGGCGGCCGTGAGCGCCGCCGTCGACGGCCTGGACGACGGCTGGCGGAACATCGACGTGCTGGTCAACAACGCCGGGTTGGCCGTCGGCTTCGGTCCCCTGCAAGACAACGATCCCGCCGACTGGGACCGCATGATCGACACCAACGTCACCGGCCTGCTCAACATGACCCATGCCGTGGTGCCGGGCATGGTGCGCCGCGGGCGGGGTCACGTGGTCAACATCGGTTCCATCGCCGGCCACCAGACCTACCCCAACGGCGCGGTGTACTGCGCGACCAAGGCCGCGGTGGACCGGATCACCA
>JALZLC010000112.1 GCA_030858885.1 Actinomycetota bacterium | reverse complement strand
CGCGGAGCCGGGGTCACCGCGCTCGCCGAACCACCCGATCGACTCGACTGGCTGCAGGAAGCCCAGACCGCCGGAGCCGACGCCGGCCGCGCTCAGCGGACCGCGCGACTCGTCGCCGGACGGTCCGGCGGTGGTGGTGCTGTCGGTGGCGTGATGGAGGCAGGAGCACGCCTCGCCGAAGGGATCGAGCGGGTCCTGTTCCAGCGGTCCGGCGGTCGCGGCGTGCTCACCGCCGTCGCCGATGGCCTGGCAGGCCTGGCAGAGAGGCTGGAGCAACACGTCTTCCAACCGCTCGACACGGGCGTTTCGAAGATGACCGGAATCATTGTCCAGATCACCAACGCAGTGGAGCTTACTGTCTTCCAGCGTGGGGTGGAGCGTGCCGTCTCGAACGCAGCGGCCGGCTCCCAACGGCGACTGCTGACATTCGAGCAGCGGCTGGGCCGGCTGCCGGTCATCGGCGGCATTCTCGCGCTGTCGCTCCTGGTCCTGTTCGTCGGCACCCGATGAACCTTGATGAGGTGATGGCCGCCGATCAGGTGGGCTTCCCGCTCCTTTCGGTACTGATCGCGTTGCCGCTCGTGGTCTGCGCGATGTTGCAGTTCGTCCGCAAGGCCGTGGCGGCGAAGACCCTGGCCATCGGCGGGGCGAGCCTCCAGGTTCTCCTGGCGGGGTATCTCGTCGCGCGCTTCGAGTCCGGATCCGCCGACCTCCAGTTCGTCGAGCGTTCAGACACCGTCCTCGGCGTGAGCTGGCACCTGGGGGTCGATGGGATCAACCTGCTGTTCATTCCGCTGACCTCGTTGCTCGGCCTCCTGGTGGTCGTCTACGCCGAGCGCGCTACGACGCCGACCTCCACCGGCGATGCGCGCCACTACGCGATGGCGGTGCTGGCGTTGGAGGCCGCGATGGTCGGCGCCTTCGCCTCACTCGACCTGATCGTGTTCTGGTGCTTCTTCGTTCTCGAGCTGGTCCCGAGCTGGTTCCTGATCACACGCTGGGGGACGGGTGCCAAGCGACGGCAGGCCGCTGGAGAGTACGTCGGCTTCATGGCGGTCGGCTCTGCGCTGATGCTCATGGGCATCCTGCTGTTGGGTCGAAGCCACGCCCAAGAGACCGGCGGCTACAGTTTCGACCTGCCGGCGCTGCTCCAGACCGGCGTCCCCAGCGAGACACAGACGTTGATCTTCTTCCTGCTGTTCTTCGGTTTCGCAGTCAAGGCTCCGATCTTCCCGTTTCACACCTGGCTTCCCAAGGTCCTGGAGCACGGTCCCATCGTCGGCATGAGCGTCTTCCTCGTCGGCGTCAAGCTGGGCACCTACGGGCTGCTGAGATTCGTCATCCCGCTGCTTCCCGATGCCGCTTCGGAGTGGTTCTGGTTGATGGCCCTGCTCGGTGTCGTGGGGGCGGTGTACGGGGCACTGGTCGCGCTTGGCCAGTCGAACCTGCGGCGCCTCCTGGCCTACGCCAGCCTGTCGCACATGGGCGTGGTCATGCTGGGCCTGTTCTCACTCAACCTGGACGGTTTCGAAGGTGGACTGCTACAGATGATCAACCTCGGGATCGTCGGAGCCGGGCTGTTCTTCGTGGCCGGCTTCCTTTCCACGCGCGTCGGGCCGCCCGAGGTCGAGCGGTTGGGCGGCGTGATCCACCATGCACCGCTGTTGACCGGCACCTTCCTGGTCATCGCGCTCGCCGGCGTGGGGCTGCCAGGCACGAACGGGTTCAACGGCGAGCACCTCGTCATGCTCGGCGCCTATCAGCAGCACTGGTCGATGGCGGTTGCCTCAGGTGTCGGTGTCTTCCTCACCGCCGCCTACCTGCAGGCGTTTTTCGTGCGGGGGTTCATGGGGGCCGCGCGTCCCGACGTGGTGGCGCGGGTACATGACCTCACCCGCGGCGAGCGGGGCATCGTACTCGTGCTGGCCGGGCTGATCTTCTGGATCGGCCTCGCTACCGGCCCGTTCATCCAGGCGATGCGCCCGTCGCTGACGCTGATCGAGGAACAGTTCCAGGAAGCCTCGAGTGCACCGGCGATTGTGGGCCACGACGGGGCGGTGCGCAGCCGATGAACGAGATCACAGCCGCCGAGCAGATCGGCTTCCCGATCCTTTCCACGCTGGTCTTCCTGCCTGCCGTGACCATGATCGTCCTTGGCTTCATCCGCAACGAGCTTGCCATGCGCCGCGTCGCGCTCGCCGGCGCGGTCGTCGTACTCGCCCTGTCGCTGGTTCTCGCGGCGACCTTCCGACGAGGCGTCACCGACTTCCAGTTCGCGGAACAGGTGCCATGGGTGGAGTCGATGGGCCTGAGCTATCACGTCGCCGTGGACGGGGTGAGCATCCTGTTCGTGCCACTGACCGCCCTGTTGGTCGTCATCGTCCTGCTCTCGTCGTGGACTTCGGTGCGGCACCAGCCCAAGGCGTACTTGATGGCCGTGCTGGCCTTCGAGACCGCTGCGATCGGTGTGTTCACCTCTGTGGACCTGATCTTGTTCTTCGTCTTCTGGGAACTCATCCTGATCCCCACCTATGTGCTGACAAAGGTCTGGGGGGACGGGCCCCAACGCGGGGCGGCCGCGTTGCGATATGTACTCGCGATGCTGCTGGGCTCCGCCGCGCTTCTCGTCGGCTTCATCCTCCTCGGGGTCGGCTACCGATCAGCTACCGGCTCCGGCGGCGCCCTGTCGTTCGACCTGCTCGTGCTCATGGACTCGACTGTGTCGCCCGGCACCCAGTCGGCCGTGTTCTTCCTCCTCGCCTTCGCCTTCGCGCTCAAGGCGCCGCTCTTCCCGCTGCACGCCTGGATGCCAACGATCCTGCAGCAGGGCCCGATCGGCGTGGCAGTGTTGCTCGGCGGTCTGAAGATGGGCGTGTTCGGATTCTTGCGCTTTGTGTTGCCCCTCGTGCCAGATGCGTTCGCGGAGTGGAGCTGGCTGATCGCGGTCCTTGGCACGACAGCCTTGCTCTACGGTGCGCTGATCGCCCTCGTCCAGCCCGACCTCAAGCGGCTGATCGCCTTCGCCGGTATCAGCCATGTCGGTATGGCCATGCTCGGGCTGTCGAGTCTCAATGCGGCGGGGCTGCAGGGCACGCTCTTCCTGCTTGTGAGCCTCGGTCTCGTCTCGACCGCGATGCTGCTCGTGGCGGGGTTCCTCCACCAGCGCGTCGGGAGCACCGACCTCTCCTCGCTCGGCGGCCTCGCCCCCCGCGCGCCAGCGCTGACGACCTTCGCCCTGCTGGCCTGCCTCGGTGCCCTCGCGCTGCCGGGCACCAGCGGGTTCCCCGGGGAGTTCCTCATCCTGCTCGGCGCCTTTCGCGCCCATGGCTGGATCGCGGCCGTCGCGGTCCTCGCGGTGGTCCTCGCCGCCGCGTATGTACTGGTCTTCTTCGAGCGCGCCTTCTACGGGCGGGTTCGGAGCACGGTCGTGTCCGCCATGGTCGACCTCCGTCCGCGCGAGGCAGTCAGCGCCTGCGTACTCAGCGTCACGATCGTTGCGCTCGGCTTCTTCCCGAACGTCTTGCTGGACTATTCGAGCGCGTCCGTTGACGATCTGGTCGAGCGGCTCAACCCCTCGACGACCGTAGCGACCGAGAACTAGCAGAGGCACACCCACACGTGGAGATCACCGGCACCATCCCACTGCTCGCGCTGCTGACGCCGATCCTGGGCGCGGCCGGGGTCGTCCTGCTGCGCCGGCACACGCCGGCCCGGGAGCTGTGCGGTGTCGTTGCAGGCATCGTCCAGTTCGGGCTCGTCGCGGCCATGGTCCCCTCGGTGCGCGACGGCGGCACCATCTCCGTCACCCTGTCAACGTTCCTGCCACAGGTCTCGATCGGCTTCCGCGTCGACGCGCTCGGCGTCATCCTCGCCGGCACCGCTGCCATCTTGTGGATCGCCACCACGTTCTACGCGATGGGCTACTTCGGCACCGGGCCGGAGCCCGAGTTGACCCGCTTTCACGCCTGCCTCTGCCTCACCATGGCTGCCACGGTCGGGGTCGCGTTCGCGGCCAACCTGCTCACGCTGTTCTTGTTCTACGAAGCGATGACGGTCATCACCTACCCGCTCGTGACTCACGCGGGCACACCGGAGGCCATCCAGGGGGGTCGGCGGTATCTCGGCTACCAGCTCGGCGCCGCGATCGCATTCCTGCTACCCGCGATCGCGATGACCTACATCGAGGCCGGAACCTTCGACTTCGTCCGCGGCGGGGTCTTCGACGCAGGTGCCAGCAGCACGCTGCTCGTCATCATCTACGTGCTCTTCCTGCTGGGCCTCGCGAAGGCCGCGCTGATGCCGTTGCACTCGTGGCTACCGGCTGCGATGGTCGCGCCGGTCCCGGTCAGTGCACTGCTGCACGCGGTCGCCGTCGTCAACGTCGGCGTGTTCTGCGTGATGCGCGTGGTGCTCGACGTGTTCGGCTCCGACCTCGTCGGCGAGCTCGGGCTGGGCGTCCTCACGATGGTGCTGGCGGGCGT
>JALZLC010000373.1 GCA_030858885.1 Actinomycetota bacterium | reverse complement strand
TCGACCTCGGCGCCGGCTTCACGCCGCTGGTGCCTGCGCCACGGTTGGGTGCAGCCATCGGGTTGGAGGACCTGTGGATCAAGAACGACACGCTGAACCCGACCGGCGCGTTCAAGGATCGTGTGGTGTCCGTGGCGCTGACCGCCGCCCGTCACCTGGGATTCGACACCGCCGCCTGCGCGTCAACGGGCAATCTGGCCCAGTCGGTGGCCGCCCATGCCGCCGCCAGCGGCATGCGGGCGATCGTGCTGGTCCCGGCTGACCTGGAGCAGGCCAAGATCCTGGCCACCGCCGTGTACGGGCCGACCCTGGTCGCGGTCAAGGGCACCTACGACGACGTCAACCGGCTCTGCGGCGAGCTCGCCGACGCCTACGGCTGGGCCTTCGTCAACGTCAACGTCCGCCCCTTCTACGCCGAGGGCTCAAAGACCATCGGCTTCGAGATCGCCGAGCAGCTCGGGTGGCGCCTGCCCGACCAGGTGGTCGCCCCCATGGCCTCCGGTGCGATGCTGGTCAAGATCGAGAAGGCGTTTCGGGAGCTCATAGACCTGGAGTTGGTTGACGACCGAGCCTGTCGCGTCTCTGGAGCGCAGGCCAGCGGCTGCTCGCCGATCACCACCGCCTACGCCAACGGCGGCGACTCGATTCTGCCGGTGCGTCCTGACACCATCGCCAAGTCGCTGGCGATCGGTGACCCCGCTGACGGCTACTACGCCCTCGAGGCGGTCGACCGCAGCGGAGGGGTGATGGACGACGCGTCGGATCCCGAGATCATCCACGGCATCAAGCTGCTGGCCCGCACCGAGGGCATCTTCGGCGAAACCGCCGCCGGGGTGACCATCGCCGTGCTGCGCAAGCTCGCCGCGCAAGGTCATATCGCGCCGGGCGACCGCACCGTGGCCGTGGTCTCCGGCACCGGCCTCAAGACCACCGACGCGGTCGCAGCCACCGTCGGGCCGAGCTTCGAGATCACCCCGAGCCTCGACGAGTTCCAGGCTGCCCTGTCCTTGCAGGAGTCGGCATGACCGCCACCGTGCGAATCCCCACACCGCTGCGCAGCGCCACCGATGGCGCGGCGACGGTCGGCGTCGATGGCACCACCGTCGGTGAGGTGCTGCGGTCGCTGGATGCTGCCCATCCCGGTGTGGCCGGGCGCATCTTGGATGACAGCGGCAAGGTCCGGCGCTTCGTCAACGTGTTCGTCGACGACGAGGACATCCGTTTCGCCGGTGGTTTGGAGACCGCCGTGCCCGACGGCGCCACCGTCTCGATCATTCCGGCGGTCGCGGGCGGCTGACCGGGCGGTGGGCATCACCCACGCCAGACGCCGGGAGGGTCCGGCGGTGTGGGCGCCGCCTCCCTAAATGGCGGGGCCGAGCCGGGGTGACAGACCGCCCTGGGGCGGTCATCTTGTGGCGCTTGCGGGCTGGAAGCGCCGGCATCGGGTAGCAAGGGGGCTATGACCACCCTCGATGCAGGGGTTGAGCCGGCCGACGCGCTGGTGGCTGCGCTGACCGCGCTGCGGCAATGCGTCGCCGCGACCGCCTTTGATCTGGCGACCATCGAGCAGGCGGATCGACGGCACCTGCGGGACCGCGTCGCGGGTGACATCGCCGGCCATATCGCCCGGATCCGCGACATCGACGCGCCGCTGCTCGTCGTCCTCGGGGGAGTGACCGGGGCCGGCAAGTCGACGTTCCTCAACACCATGGTCGGACGCGACGTCGTCGCCACGGGGCCGGTCCGCCCCACCACCTACGCGCCAACCTTGGTGTGCCATCCGACCGAGGCGGACTGGTTCACCTCCGACCGGGTCTTGGCGGAGCTGGCGCGCGTGGAGACCGACAGCGACGTGCGCGACGTCGGGCCCACGGGGGCCTCGGTCCTGCGGCTGCTGCGCAGCGGCACCGTGCCGCCCGGCCTGGCGCTGGTGGACGCCCCGGATGTCGACTCCGTCGCCAGTGCCAACCGTGAGCTAGCCGACCAACTGCTCGACGCCGCCGACCTGTGGCTGTGGTTCACCACGGGCGGCAAGTACGCCGACGAAGAGTCGATGCGCTACCTGCGCCGCGCCCGCGCCCGGCGTACCGCGCTGGGCGTCGTGCTCACCCTGGTGCACCGCATTGACCTGGCGGAGGTGCGTGCGGATTTCATCGGCAAGCTGGCCGACGAGGGTCTGCCCAACGCCCGGCTGTTCACCATCCATGTGACCGCGGTCCGCGCCGGACGCCTCCCGGTCGGGGTGGGAGACGAGCTGCGCACCTGGCTGCGTCGCCTGGCGGATCCCGAGGTGCGCCGGGCGCATCGCAGGCAGACGTTGGAAGGTGGCCTTGACGCCGTGCCCGACGATGTCGGCCAGCTCATCGACGCGGTCGGTGACGAGTTGCACCAGGTTCGCCGGCTCCAGGTCGACGTCGACCACGCCTATGACGGCGCCGAGGAGGAGTTCGCCGCCTCATTGGACGAAGGAATGCCGTTACGAGGAGAGGTGGTCGACCGCTGGGACCGCTTCGTGGGCGGTAGCCGCGTCCTCAAGCTGACCGAGGCCGCCACCGGTCAGGCGCGTGCCTGGATCCGTGGATTGCTGGCCAACGCCGGGCTCATCGGCGAGGAGCGCCGGCTGGAACAACAGGTGCGGGTGGAGGTCGCCGGCACGGTCACCGCCACCGCTGGTCAGCTGGCCGACCTGGCCGCCACCACTGTGGTGGACGCCTGGTCGACGACCCCGGCGGGCCGGACGCTGACCGAGCGCGAGCCGGAGCTGGTGCACCGCTCAGCCGAGTTCGACGAACGCATGGCCTCCGCGGTCCGTGACTGGCAGCAGCACGTCGCCAACCTTGTCGCCTCGGTGGGCGCCGAGCGCCGGGCGCAAGCGCGGGTGGTGTCGGGCATTGTCAGCCTCGCCGCAACCTCGGCGATCCTGTTGGCCATGGCCCACGCCGGCATCACGGGTGCCGAGGCCGGTATCGCCGCCGCCGCCGGAGCGGCCAACCAGGGCCTGCTCGTCAAGCTGCTCGGCGAGGCGAACCTGCGCAAGCTGGTGGCCGATGCCCGCGCCGACCTGCTGCAGCGCTTCAACGACCTGCTCGCCGACGAGCGCCGCAGGTTCGTGGCCGTGGTCGCCGAGGTGGCGCCCGATCCCGAGCATCTCGACGAGCTCGCCGACGCCGGCGAGGCATTGATGGCGGTGCGCGGTGGCTGATCTCAACCAGCGGCTGTCCGACCTGGAGGAGACGTTGGCGCTGGCCACCGACCGGCTGGACCCGGACACGGTCGCCGCCGGCCAGGAGGTCCTGGACAAGGTCGAAGGGCGGCTCGCCAACGGCCCTGGATCGGTGGTCGTGGCGCTGGCGGGCGGCACCGGCAGCGGCAAGTCGTCGCTGTTCAACGCGTTGGCTGGCGCGGAGCTGACCCGCACGGGTGTCATCCGGCCCGTCACCGACGAGGTCACCGCCTGGGCCGTGGGTGATCCACAGGGCGCCGCGAACGTGCTGGACTGGCTGCAGGTGCGTCGCCGCCACCAGGTCGCGCCGAGCCGGCTGTATCCCGAGGGGCTGGTGCTGCTCGATCTGCCCGATCACGACTCGGTGTCCGCCGAGCACCGCCTGCTGGTCGACCGGTTCGTCGCCCGCGTGGATGTGCTGGTGTGGGTGGTCGACCCCCTCAAGTACGCGCAGCGGTCGTTGCACGCCGACTACCTGCGGCGGCTGGCGGCGCACGCCAAGGTCCTGGTGGTGGTCCTCAACCGCATCGACGAGCTGGGCAACGAGGCGGCCGGAGTCGTGGCGGACGACCTGCGCCAGCTGCTGGCCGCCGAAGGCTTGGGCAGGGCCAAGCTGCTGGTGACCTCCGCGCGCACCGGGGTGGGCCTGGATCGCCTCCGCGCGACCTTGACCGACTATGTCAACCAGCGGCGGGCCATGACGGAGCGGATCAGTGCCGATCTGCAGACGTTGGCCGGCAAGCTGCGAGCGCAGGTCGGCGACACCCAGAGCACCACGTTGCAACTCGACCGGCTGGT
Source organism: Actinomycetota bacterium (assembly GCA_030858885.1). The sequence goes on along the minus strand of JALZLC010000373.1, from coordinate 239 downwards.
GTCCGCGCTGTCCGCGGCCTCGGGTGTCGAGTCACTGGCCGACGCGGGGGCCCGCACCTACACCGAGGACGCCGACGACGCGTCGCGGCCGCTGCTGACCGGCAAGGTCCTGGGCCGGCTGCGATCGCTGCGTACCCCGCTGCGTCGCCTGCGCCGCCCGGCGCCCCCCAGCCGTGAGCTGTCGCCGGTGGGAGTGCGCCACGCGGTACTGGAGCTGGCCGACACCGCCGCCAGCGACC
>JALZLC010000361.1 GCA_030858885.1 Actinomycetota bacterium | reverse complement strand
GCGGTCGACGTCGGCATCCTCGACAGCGGCACCGACGGGCGGCACCCCGACTTCCTGGACTCCGACGGCAGCAACGTCGACTGCGCCCGCGGCCGCAACTCCATCACCTTCGTGCCGATGGGACCAGGCGTCGGTACCCCCGACCCCTGCACCGACAACCAGTTCCACGGGACCCACGTCTCGGGCACCGTTGGCGCGCGGGCCAACGACTTGGGTATCGTCGGCGTCGCCCCGAACGTCACGCTGGTGCCGGTCAAGGTCTGCGACGCCACCGGCTACTGCTACGCGAGCGCCGTCGTCGACGGGATCACCTACGCCGGTGACATCCAGCTCGACGTGATCAACATGAGCTTCTTCGTCGACGACAACGAGTTCCAGGAGTCGACCGAGTTCAAGTGCAACTCCGACCCCACCCAGCGCGCCTTCCGCAGAGCCGTCGAGCGGGCCGTGCAGTACGCCCGCAGCCAGGGCGTCACCCCGGTGGCGGCGCTGGGCAACTCTGACACCGACCTGGCGCACCCCGAGGACGACCAGGGCGTCACCAACGAGTGCGAGGTCGTCCCCGCCGAGACGCAGGGTGTCATCGGCACCGCTTCCCTCGGCCGCAACAGCGAGAAGGCCGGCTACTCCAACTACGGCACCGGCGCGACCGACATCACCGCACCGGGTGGCAACGGAACCACCGGGGACTGCCGGAGGACGGTCCTATCGACGTTCCCCGGCGGTGGTTACGTCTGCATCCAGGGCACCTCGATGGCCTCACCGCACGCGGCTGGTGTCGCGGCGCTGATCGTGAGCCAGATCGGCACGCTCGGCGCCGACGGCGACGTCAAGGCCTCACCGACCAAGGTCGAGGCGCTGCTGCAGAACACCGCCATCGACATCGGTCTGCGGGGCTACGACGAGTGCTTCGGCAACGGGCGCATCGATGCGCTGCGGGCCGTCACCGCGGATACGTCAAGGGCCGCCGACCCCTTGGCACCCAACTGCCCCGAGTACAACGAGTAACACGTTCCCACCCCCGGCGGTGGTGGGCATCTGCTACCGAATCGGTGCTGGATGCCCACCACCCGGGGTGAGTGCCGGCGGGGTAGGACCACGGCGCGGAACTGGGTTGCGTCCTATCCCAGGCGGGGGACCAGCTCGTCGGTCCAGAAGCGGAAGAAGCCGTCGTAGTCGTCGCCGACCTGAACGACGCAGATCTCTTCGAAGCCGGCCTCGGCGTAGGCCTTGATGGCCTCCACGTGCACCTGCGGGTCCGGACCGCAGGCCACGGCCTCGGTGATGTCTGCTTCACGGACCGTGGACGTCGCGGCCTCGAAGTTGACCGGGTTCGGCAGCTCGGCCATCACCTTCCAGCCGGGCACTCCGAACTTGAAGCGCATGGCGTGCTGGCGCGCCTTGGCCTCGTCGGCGTCGTAGGACAGCGCGACCTGCCCGATCGTGCGCTTGCCCTGACCGCCGAACTTGCGGAACCTTTCGACCAGCTCGGGCTCCGGGTCGACGGCGACCATGCCGTCGCCGAGGCGGGCCGCCAGCTCCAGCGACTGGTCGCCGCTGCCGGCGATGGCGATCGGGATCGGCTGGTCGGGCAGCGTGTACAGCCGGGCGTCCTCGACGGTGATGTGCCTGCCTCGGTAGCTGGAGAAGCCGCCGGACCACAGCTGCTGCATGGCCTCGACGGCCTCGGTCAGCATCTCGTGGCGGATGTCGACCGCCGGCCAGCCGCGCCCGACGACGTGCTCGTTGAGGCGCTCACCGGCGCCAAGGCCCAGCGTGAACCGGTTGTCGCTCATCACCGCGATGGTGGCTGCGGCCTGGGCGATGATCGCCGGGTGGTAGCGGATGATCGGGCACGTGACGAGCGTGGTCAGCTTCATGCGTGACGTCGTGGCCGCGACCGCCCCGAGCACGCTCCACGCGAAAGGGCTGTCGCTGTGGCTGTCCAGCCACGGGTGGAAGTGGTCGGAGATCACGGCGAAGTCAAAGCCGAGCTCCTCGGCGCGCTGCGCCTGGGACACCAGCGCCTTGGGGCCGTTGAGTTCACTGAACAGGGTGTAGCCGTACTGAGTCATGGTCCCGG
>JALZLC010000351.1 GCA_030858885.1 Actinomycetota bacterium | reverse complement strand
GCCTGCGCCACGCCGGCCCGCCTCCCGGCTAGCGTCCAAAGCCGCAGCGGCGGTCCGCCCGCCACGGCGGTCCGCCGGCCCTGCCGCCGCCAGACAGGAGCTGCACGTGCGTATCGGCCTCGTCCCGCTGGACAACCGCCCCGCCTGCGTGCGCACCCCCCGAATGCTCGTCCGCGTTGCCGGTGCGCAATTGGTGCTGCCACCGTCGGAAGCGATCGATGGACCCGGTGGCGCAGGCTCGCCTGAGGCTCTGCAGGTGTGGCTGCGCGACACCGCGGCTTCGCTCGACGGCCTGGTGGTCGCGATGGAACAGGTCGCCGGCGTCTCGGGTGGCGGGCAGGGCGCGGCGGTCGCCGCCATGGGTCGTCTTGGAGTGCTGCGCGACATCCGTCGCGATCATCCTGACGTGCAGCTGCTGGCCTCGACGGTCGCCCGCCCCCGCCCGGTAGCAGGGCCCCACGCGCCGGCGTTGACCGAGCTCGCCGAACTGCACGACCGCCACAGCCGTGGCGAGGACGTCGCCGCCAAGATCAGCACCGCCGAGGCCGCGATCCCGGAGACGGTTCGAGGGGAGGCGGCCGCCCGCCGCATGGCTGCCCACATGGTGCAGCTGGCTGCACTGGATCTGGTCGCCGACGGCACGCTGGACCTGCTGGTCGTCGGTGCCGGCACCGGCACCTCGGGAGCCGATCTGCAACGGTCCTGGATGACGACATGGCTGCGTCAACTGCTGCTGGGTCAGCGTGCGGAACTGCTGCACGCCGACGTTGCGCTCGGCAGCACCCTGGTCATGCGCCTGCTCAACCGGGAACGTCCCAAGCCCATCGCGGTGGGCTTCTGCTCACCCGTTCCTGGAGCCGAGAAGCGACCGGTGGCCGAAGGAGCAACCGTGGCCCGCACGGTGCTGCGCCAGCTACGCGTGCTGGGCGCGGAGTCGGCCGCTAGCGACGTTGACTTCGTCCTCGCGCTGCATCCGCCACCCCCGCCCGACCGCCCGCCCGCCACCAGTGACGAGGACCCGGAGCGCGCGGCGGCGACGCTGGCTGACGAGCTGACGCGGCTGCACGCGCTGAACGTGCCCGTCGCCCTGGCCGACATCGCGTCGCAAGACGGTGGCAGCTCCACCCTGGTGGAGCGGCTGCGCTCCCGGATCGACCTGCCTCGCCTGGCGGGGTACGCCGCGGGACAGACCGCCGGCGACGCCCTGGCCTCCGCGCTGACGCAGGGCTGCGTGCGAGTGGCGGCGTCCACCGACGACGCCCGCGCCGCAGCGCAGCTGTGGCTGCTGCGCCGACTCCTGGACGACTGGGGCTATCAAGGCAAGGTGCGAGGCCGCATCCGGCGGCGACTGACCAACGACACCGGATCACCGGAACCGACCGAGGCCAACCTCGCGGCGGTCGAGGTCGACATCGAACGCGATCTCAGCGGCATCCTCGCTCAGCTGCCGCGCTTCACCGGCCGCTACCGCATCGTTCCGGGCAGCACGCGCCTGCCGTGGCAGCGGACCGACGAGTGCGACTTCGAGCTGGAGCGCCTGGACCTGCCTCCCGCCGAGCGTCGCTGAGCATGCCCGGCGAGTTCGTACCTCGGGTGCGGGCGGTGCTCGCCGCCCTGCCACCAGGGCAGGTCATCACCTACGGCGAGGTCGCCGCCGAGGCCGGCTATCCGGGCGCGGCCAGAGGGGTGGGCGCGGTGCTGCGCGGCTCCGAGGGGCTGCCATGGTGGCGGGTCGTGCGAGCCAGCGGGCAGCTCGTGCCGCACCTGGCCGCCGAACAGTCGCGCCGCCTGGCCGCGGAGGGCGTCACCGTCGTCGACGGCAGGGTCCGCGGGCCCCGGGACCTCCGAGACCCACGAGGGTGGCCACCACAGCGGACGACGTGACACCCAGTCGACAGACGTCAGGCCCTTGTGCCGCTACCGGCGACGGCCTCCCCGGCCTCGGGCGCCACCGCCGAGGCTGCGCCCGCCGCGACCGCGCGACGATCGGCTCGGACTTCCGCCGATCCCGCCGCCAAAGCCACCACTACCCCCGGCGCCGCCGTAGCCGCCCCAAGTTCCCGCGCCACCCCAGCCGCCACCCCAGCCCCAGCCGCCATACCGGCGTCGCCGCCGCCAGTGGTACGGCACGGGCGCGCCGCCGCCCAGCAGCATGTCGAACGAGCCGAGGC
>JALZLC010000341.1 GCA_030858885.1 Actinomycetota bacterium | reverse complement strand
CGATCACGAAGATGGCCAAGATCTGGATGGATGGCGAGTTCGTCGACTGGGATGACGCCAAGGTGCACATCCTGACCCCGACGCTGCACTACGGGTGGGGAGCCTTCGAGGGCGTTCGTGCCTATGCCACGGACCGGGGTCCGGCGATCTTCCATCACCGGGCGCACATGGAGCGCTTACACCGCTCGGCGGCCATCCTGCAGATGGAGGTGCCGTACTCGGTCGACGAGATGATGGACGCCACCCGCGAGCTGATCCGCATCAACGGTCCTGAATCCTGTTACATCCGCCCGCTGGTCTACCTGGGCTACGGAGAGATGGGTCTGAACCCGCTGCCGTCACGGGTGTCGGTGTCGATCGCGGTGTGGCCGTGGGGCACCTACTTGGGCGAGGAGGGCCTTGTCAACGGCGTGCGAGCCAAGGTGTCGTCGTGGCAGCGCATCGGGGCGAACATGATCCCGACGGCTGCCAAAGCCTGCGGGGTGTACATCAACTCCGCGCTCGCCAAGGTCGAGGTTCTCAAGGCGGGGTACGACGAGGCGATCCTGCTCAACGAGAACGGCTATGTCTCCGAGGGCCCCGGCGAGAACGTGTTCATCGTCAGGGACGGCGTGCTGCTGACCCCACCGCTGTCCCAGGGCGTCTTGCGGGGCATCACCCGCGACGCGGTGATTCAGTTTGCAGCCGACCTTGACATCCCGTTCGCGGAGACCACGTTGCTGCGTCACGACCTGTACATCGCCGACGAGGGCTTCTACACCGGCACTGCCGCCGAGGTCGTTCCCATCCGCTCGGTCGACGAGCGCGAGCTCGGAGCACCTGGACCGATCACCAAGCAGCTGCAGGATCTGTTCTTCGCCGTGGTCAAGGGCAAGGAGCCCAAGTACGACTACATGCTCGACTACGTCAACGGCTGACCACCGTCGCCAAGTCCCGCGGCAAGGGCGCTCTGACCGTCTGACCGGAGTCGCACTGATCGTCGTCTCCGCGGCAGCGTTCGGAGCGCTGGCGATCTTCGCCAAGACGGCCTACGCCTCGGGAGCAGACCCCATCGCGGTGCTGGCGGCCCGCTTCGCGATCGCGGCGGTGTGCATGTTCGGGCTGCTGGCCATGCGGCGTGAGCGCCTTCCCCGCGGACGCGTGCTGCTCGCGCTGATGGCTCTTGGCGGCATCGGCTATGTCGGGCAGTCGTTCACCTTTTTCACCGCGGCGCAGCTGATCCCGGCGTCGCTGGCCTCGCTGCTGCTGTACGTCTATCCCGCCATCGTCGCCGTGCTGGCGGCCGCCTTCCTGCGGCAGCGGATCACGGGTGTGCGGCTCCTGGCGCTGCTGGCCGCGCTTGCGGGGACGGCGCTGACCGTGGGGCAGGCAACCGGCGGAACCCCGCTGGGCATTGGCATGGGGCTGGCCTCGGCGATGTTCTATTCCTGCTACATCATCGTCGGGTCACGGGTGACGCCGCACGCCGGCGCGGTGGCGTCGACGACGGTCATCATCTCGACAGCGGCCTTGGTGTACGCCGTGCTCAGCGTCGTCCAGCGACCGCCGTTTCCTGGCGACGCCGGCGGCTGGGCGGCCGTCGCCGCGCTGGCGCTGGTGTCCACAGTGCTGGCGATCGGCACCTTCTTCGCCGGTCTGCAGCGGGTCGGCCCCGCTGACGCCTCGACCATTTCGGCGCTGGAGCCGCTGGTCACGGTGGCGCTCGCGGCGATGGTGCTCGGCGAGACCGTCACCGTCGGTCAAATGGTCGGCGGCGGGCTGATCTTGAGCGCCGTCGTCGTGCTCGCGAGGGCAGGCGGACGGCGCCTCATTCCCGACCAGGCACCTCCCACCTGACGCACACGGCCGCCGGCCGGTGGCCCATAGCCGACGGCAGTCCGAAGCCCGGCGGTGGCGCAGGCGGCTCGTCGCTGCCATGATGCCGGTTACTCGGCAGAGCCGGTGCCACCGAGTCCCACAGACGTCGGGAGGCACCATGGTCACCCGCAAGTCGCCCGCCGAGATTGCGTTGATGGCAGCGGCAGGTCGCGTCCTCGCGGCGGTCCACGAGCTGCTCGTCGGCGTCGCGCAGCCTGGAGTCACGACCGGCGAGTTGGACCGGATCGCCGAGCAAGAGATCCGCGGATGCGGCGCGCTGCCGTCATTCAAGGGCTACCGCGGCTACCCGGCGACGCTGAACACCTCGATCAACGACCAGATCGTGCACGCCATCCCCTCCGACGACGTGACCCTGCGCGCCGGAGACGTCCTCAGCGTCGACGGGGGTGTGCTGCTGGACGGTTACCACGCGGACTCGGCGTGGACCTGCGTGGTCGGTGGGCCCGACACGGCTTGCGCTGCCGTCGCAGACCTCGTCGAGGACACCCGTGAGGCGATGTGGCGGGGTATCACGACGCTAGTGGTCGGCAACCGCCTCGGAGACGTGTCCGCCGCCATCGGCGAGTTCGGGTCGGCGCGTGGTTACGGCGTCATCGCTGAGCACAACGGCCATGCCCTCGGCGGTCACGGTATCGGCCGGCAACTGCACGAGGATCCGCTGGTGCTCAACCATGGTCGTCGCGGCCGCGGGATGCGCCTCAGACCGGGTCTGGTCTTCGCCATCGAGCCAATGTTCACGCTGGGTGCGCCCGCATGGCGGACCATGAACGACGGCTGGACGACCGAGACCTTGGACGGACGGATCGCCGCCCACTGGGAGCACACCGTCGCTGTCACCGAGGATGGCCCGGTCGTACTGACCGCCCGTGCCGACGAGGCCCAACGGGCAGCGGCCCTGATCGCCTGCTGACGACAGCGGAGTTCTCCGGCGTCATGACGACGACTAGGCGCGGCGGCCGAGAGGAACCCTCGGCGCGTCGCCGTCCTGTCCTCATGCAGCCCAGCGGTAGGACACCATCCTGCTAGCGTCGGAGCATGCGTCTGGTCCGTGTCGCCCGTCCCGACGGGCCTGCCTTCGGCCTCGTGCGGGACGATCTCGTCATCCTGCTCGACGGCCACCCGTTCGCCCCGTTTGAGCTGACCGATCAGGTCGCCCCGCTGGATCGCGTGCGACTGCTGGCACCAGTGCTGCCCTCCAAGGTGCTGTGCGTCGGGCGCAACTACCTCAAGCACGCGGCCGAGCTGGGCAACGAGGTGCCGCCCGAGCCGCTGATCTTTCTCAAGCCCGCGACCTCGGTCATCGGCCCGGGCGAGCACATCCGGCTGCCGGCGCTATCCGACGACGTGCAGCATGAGGCTGAGCTGGCCGTCATCATTGGCCGGCTGACACGCAAGGTCGCGGTCGAAGAGGCCCTCGGTGCGGTGCTGGGCTACACCTGCGCCAACGATGTGACAGCGCGGGACCTGCAGCGCAGTGACGGCCAGTGGACCCGCGGGAAGGGCTTTGACACCTTCTGCCCGTTGGGTCCGTGGATCGAGACCGAGCTGGATCCCGCCGCCGGGCTGGCGGTGCGCTGCACGGTCGACGGCGAGGTGCGCCAGGACGGGTCGACCGCTGACCTGCTGTTCGACGTCGCGCAGCTGGTGGCCTACTGCGCCGCGTTCACGACCCTGTTGCCCGGCGACGTCCTGCTGACGGGAACGCCCGCCGGCGTCGGGCCACTGCACGACGGCAACCAGGTCAACGTCTCGGTGGAAGGCATCGGTGAGCTGACCAACCCGGTGGTGGCCGACACCTGATGTTGCGCCGGGGGGCTGTCGTTGCTCGATAGCCTGCAGCCGGTCCCGGCCACCCTCGAGGAGCCCCGCCCGTGCCTATGACGCGTACTCGTTTTTGCCCGGCGCCCAGCGGCTGGCTGCACGTCGGCGGCGCCAGGGCGGCGCTGTACAACTGGCTGGCCGCACGCCACGACAAGGGTGCCTTCGTGTTCCGTATCGAAGACACCGACGCCGAGCGGGTCACCGACGAGTCGATGCACGGCATGATCGAGGCGATGCGGTTCCTCGGCCTGGATTGGGACGAGGGTCCTGAGGTCGGAGGTCCCCACGGTCCCTACCGCCAGAGCGAGCGGACCGACCTGTACGCCGCGGTTGTGGCGGCGCTGCTGAAGGCCGGCGGGGCTTACGACGCCTACGAGACGCCCGCCGAGCTTGCGGCCGAACGTGAGGCCGCGCAGCGGGAGGGGCGCCCGCCCGGCTACGGCGGCGGGCATCGCGACCTCACCGACGAGCAGCGTGACGCGTTCCTCGCCGAGGGCCGACAGCCCGTGGTCCGCATCCGCACGCCCGACGATGGCACGGTCGGGTTCACCGATCTCATCCGCGGACCGGTCGAGTTCGCGTGGGCCGACATCGCGGACTTTGTCGTGCAGCGTGCGGACGGCTCGGTCACCTACTACCTGGCCAATGCCGTGGACGACCTGGCCATGGGGATCAACATCATCAGTCGAGGCGAAGACCTGCTGTCGGCGACGCCTCGTCAGCTGCTGCTGTACAACCTGCTGCTGGCTCACGACCTGCTGGACCAGGCCCTTGCCGACAACGCCTACCCCGGCCGGGCCGCCGACGCCGTGCCGCCGGCGTTCGCCCACCAGCCGTTGCTGGTCGGCGACGACCGCAAGCCACTGTCCAAGCGCCACGGCTCGGTGGCGATCGACGAGTTCCGCCGGCAGGGATTCCTGCCCGAGGTCCTGGTCAACTTCTTGGCACTGTGCGGCTGGTCCTACGACGCCACCACCGAGCGGTTCACCGTCGACGAGCTGATCGACCGGTTCACCCTTGACCGGGTCGGGCGCAACCCCGCGTTCTTCGACACGGCGAAGCTGCGCGCGATGAACGGCGACCGGATCAAGGAGCTGGACGACGCCGAGCTTGCCGAGCACCTGCAGCCCTACCTGGACGACGCGGGGTTGCTGCGCCAACCTCCCTCGCCCGAGCACCAGGGCCTGCTGCTCGGCCTGGCGCCACTGTTGCGCGAGCGCATCCAGACGCTCGCCGAGGCAGAGCCGCTGGTGGCGTTCTGCTTCCGCGACGACGTCGTGTTCGACGACGCGGCCGTCGCCAAGCACCTCAAAGGTCGTGCCGGCGAGGTCTTGGACGCCGCCGAGCGGGCGCTGGCCGAGGTCGGCGAGTGGAACGCCGAAGCGATTCTGGCCGCGCTCGACGGAGTGGCGGCCGCCCTGGAGCTGGGTCGCGGCAAGACCTTCCAACCCGTGCGGGTGGCCGTCGCCGGCTCCGCGGTGAGCCCGCCGCTGCCCGAGACATTGGCCCTGCTGGATCGCGACGTGGTGCTGGCGCGCATCCGGGCGGCGCAGCCGATGGTTCGCTGATTCGGGACGCAGGTCGCGGGTTGGAGGCCGTCGGTGGCGGCTGCTACCGTTGGGTCCGCCCTTCGGGGGTGGTGTAAACGGCAACACGACTGGTTCTGGTCCAGTTATTGAGGGTTCGAGTCCTTCCCCCCGAGCTGCGGTCCCGTCGTCTAGTGGCCCAGGACGCCGCCCTCTCAAGGCGGTAACGGGAGTTCGAATCTCCTCGGGACTACGAGTCACGCCTGGACATCGCTGCGCAACTGCCCATCGGCGAGCTCGACGCGGCGGGTGATGCCGATGCGCTCGAGGAACTCGCGGTCGTGCGACACCACCAGCAGGGTGCCGTCGAAGCCGGTCAACGCCTGCTCCAGCTCCTCCTGGGCCTCCAGGTCCAGGTGGTTGGTCGGCTCGTCCAGCACCAGCCAGTTGGCACCCTTCGCCATCAGGATGGCCAGGCCGAGGCGGCAGCGCTCGCCGGGGGAGTAACTGTCGACGCGACGCAGCACGTGATGGGCCCCGAGGTCGAACTTGGCCAGCAGCGTGCGCGCGTCGGCCTCCGTCGCTGGCACTTCGGACAAGAACATCGCCAGGCCGGAACGGGCGCGGGCAAGGTTCGCGCCGCCCTGTCGCAGCACGCCGACCTGCACGCCCGGTCCTCGGCGAACCATGCCGGAGTCGGGTTGGGCCGCACCTGTCAGCAACCCGATCAGCACACTCTTGCCGGCGCCGTTGTGGCCGAGTAAGGCGAGTCGGTCGCGCCAGTGCACGGCCAACGCCATCGGGCCGAGCGTGAATGCTCCGTAGGCCTTGACGACGTCGTTGGCTTCCGCCACCAGGTCGCCGCTGCGGCTCGTCGTGGCCAGCGACAGGCGCAGCTCCCAGCCTGTGCGCGGCTCGGCCACTGCCTCCAGGCGTTGCAGCCGGCGCTCCAGCGCACGCACCGACTTGCCGGCGCCGGTCGCTGCGCGCTCCGTGAGAAAGTCACGCTGCATCTTGTCGCCATCGCGCGGAGGGCGGTTGTCCGACCGTCGCGCCGCACTGGTCCGCTTGGTGCGGATGGAGCCTTGCAGGCGCGTGACCTCGTCGAGGTAGGTGCGGTA
>JALZLC010000340.1 GCA_030858885.1 Actinomycetota bacterium | reverse complement strand
GTGAACGGCGTTCCCTGCGCGTCCAGGCCGAACTGCACCATCCCCGCACCGTCGCTGTGACCCAGCGCCACGTTCCATCCGGGGCTGGCCGTGTTCGGGGACACCGTCAGGGCCACGCTCGGGCCGGCCGAGGCCAGCCCGCCGCCGAGGTACACATGCCACCCCGAGCGCAGGCTGCCGGTCGACTGCTTCATCACGCCGGCCGTCACTCCAATGCCGCGCCGCCCGTAGGTGACGTTGGCATCGACATAGCCGCTGTGCAAGAGGGTCGCCAGTTCTGGTCCACGCATCACGGCCGCCCAATGCCCCTCGCGCCTCGGCTTCAACCCGCCGGCCGTTTCGGAGGGGCCACGTGTGTTGGGGAAGCGCTGGGCCGTAGCGCTCGCGCTGCTTGTCGGCTGTGGGAGCACGGATGACCCCGAGAGGGATCAAGCGGCCGATACCGCATGCACTCGCCGAGGATCTTGAGGCGATTCCCCTGGTCACCACGGACCGCGGGCTGGCGGCGGCAGCGCCCACCGCCGAACTGATCGGCGGCGGCTGACGAGTCAGGAGCCGGTCACTGCCGGACCGATGCCGTCGACGGCGGGCAGACTCGGAGTGCCGCGCATCCGCAACGCCGTCGGCCCTGCGGGCCGGCCTCGCTCGATGACCACGTCCAGCGGGCTGTCCGGCCAGCGGCAGTGCAGCGCGCCGTCCTGATGGCTGATGGAGGCGCCCAGCAGGGTCCAGACCGTCCGCGCTCGGTCGAGGTCGGGATGGCGCAGGGTCGGGCCGAGCAGCTCGGCGGCCCCAAGCGCCGGCGGTTCGGGGGTATGGCCGATGCTGGCGGCCCACTCTTGGTCGGAGTGGCCGGACCAGGCCAGCTGCACGACCAGTCCACCGACCTGCGACGGGCGCAAGAACCCCTCGTGCCACACGGAGCCGCTGGTGTCGACGTCCACGACGTCCAGATCCCCGGCGCGCACCACCTTCAGGGCCGCGTCCAGGTCCGCCACCTTGAAGGTGACGTGGTGGGTGGCCGAGCCGAACCGCCCCAAGAATCGGCGCACGAAGTTGTCTGGCTCCTCGGAGGCGGGGCGCAGCAGCTCCAGCTTGGCGCCGTTGGCGAAGCGCAGCTGCCGACTGGCGAAGACCCCGCTGTCACCCCAGGCGACGATTCCGCCGCCCAGCTGGTCGCGCCAGCGACGCTGGGCGGTCTCCCAGTCGGGCACGGCGACGGCTACGTGATCCAAGTGCGCGGACAGGCGATCGATCATGGCGACGGCAGCTCCTCGATGGTCGCGTGGTGACCGGCCGCGACCGCAGCCAACAGGGCCGCACCCCGGGCCCCGGCTTCGGTGACCGGCGGCCGCTCGAACGCTCCCAGCCGCTGGCGCTTGACGGTCAGAAGCGCGGCACTGTGGGTCCAACCACCGGCTACCACCAGCCGCCTGGTCTCACCCGCGATCGCCTCGATGATGTCGAGCCGGTTCCGAGCGCAGCCGGCGACGTGCTCCAGCGCGTCGCGCCATTGCCGCGCCTCCGGCCAGGTGACGTCGCCCGCGCCCGCGGCCCTGTCCAGCGCCGTGCCCGCCACCTCGTCGATGCCCAGCGCGCGCAGGACGCGGTCGTAGGCCGCTCCCGCACGCAGCCCCGCCAGCAGCGCGTGACGATCGCCCAGCACGTGCCAGCCAACCGTGACACCGCCCTCAACGGCGGCGGCCACGGTGTGCCGCTCGACCGGTGGTGACACCGCCGCCACCAGCGCCTCGGCTGTGCCGCAGGAGTCGTAGACGTCACCGGGCCGGGTGGCCCCCGCGCCCACGGCGCCGCAGAGGTGATCGTGGCCGCCCACGGTCAGTACTGCTCCGCGCAACCGCGGCGGACCGAACGTGACACTGCCGGCCGGTGCGGCGGCACCCACGACGTCGGCCAGCAGGCCCGGCGGGGCGCCGCAGCTCTGAAGCCCCTCTACCCAGGGCGAAGCGTCGGCGAGGCGCAACCAGCCGGTGCGCGATGCCAATGACCGCTCGCTGACCTGGTCCCCGCCGAGGCGATGCACCACCCACTCGGCGACGTTCAGCCACCGCCGGCCGCGTTCGCTGCCGGAGTGATGGCGGCGCAACCACAGGTACTTGGCCGCCGAGCACAGCGCGTCAAGCGGCAAGCCGGTCACGGCGCGGAAACGGGCGTCGCCAACCTCGCGGCGCAGGTGACCGACCTCGTCGGTCCCCCGGCTGTCGTGCCAGACGATTGCGGGTGCCACGGACTTTCCGGCGCCGTCGAGCAGCACCCCCGTCTCAGCCATGCTGGTGACGCCGACGGCGACGACCGGGCCGTCCGGGGTCGTATCCAACGCGCGGCTGGCGGCGCGCAGCGCCACCTCGACCAGCGTCGCGGCGTCTAGCTGCCCACCGGTCGGCGTCGCTGTCCACGGCATCGCCACCCGCGCGTGCGACCGCTCCTTTCCATCCAGCGACACGACGGCGGCCTTGCAGGCTGTGGTGCCGATGTCGATGCCGACCAGCAGCGGTGCGGCCGTCAACCGGCCAGCTCCCGGGCTCGGCGGGCCTCAAGCGCGCCGGCGAGGTCGCGTTCGACGCTGGCCGACGCCGCGGCCACCGCGAAGCGCACGGCCGCGGCGGGCGCAGCTCCTCTTATCGTGGCAACGGCGTAGGCGGCCGCGAAGGCATCCCCGGCGCCGATCGGGTTG
>JALZLC010000331.1 GCA_030858885.1 Actinomycetota bacterium | reverse complement strand
TGAACCGTCCCACCTCACCGATGGCAGTCCGCAGCCACGCGCGGTTGCCCGTCACGGCGGCGGCGGTCGCCAAAGAGCCGGCCATCTGGTCACCCCAGGCGTGCCACACCGATCGCGACTGCGCCCAGGGCATGACCGCGCCGAACGGCCAGCGCTGTGCCGAGCCAAGTGGCATCGCCGCGATCCCGTCGGCAAGCTGTCGCAAGACGCGCTGCGCCCGCGGGCCGCCACCGGCCTCAGCGTATGCGCTCAAGCCATACACGGCTTCAGAAGACGCGTCGGCGCCGTCGGTGATCAGCCACGCCGGCCAGCGCAACCCGTCGACGGTGAGGTAGGTGCCGTACTTGTCGGCCAACACCTGCCGGTCCACCGCACCGATGGACAGCTTCAGCCGGTTGCGCAGGAACGCCGCGAAGGCCGGATCGACATCCCGGAACGCCGCGTACCCCTCCCCGAGGGCCCAGATGGTGCGGGCCAACCAGTAGGAGGGACCGGAGTCGGACGGGTCGGGCAGCTCGATTGGCTCGGCGCTGGGGTTGAGCGTCCCGTCGGGCTGCATCCACAGCACCACGTTGCCGCGATTGGGCCCCTTCGTCGTCTGCAGGTAGGTCAGGCCCCGCAGCATCTGATACGCGCGGTCGCGGCTGTGGTCGTCGCCGAACTGGCGCCAGTGGCGCAGGTACACCACCGCCGCCCGGGAGATGTCGTCGGCGTTGAACGCACCCTGCGAGTAGGTGTCGGTCTCTGGGTCGTACTCCCCGCCGCCGATCCGCCGGTAGGGGCCGCCGTCCTGCGGCTCGGCATACGTCCACAGGACGCCGACCTCGGGTTCGGCGCCCAGCCGGTAGCTGCGGTGACCCGCCTGCGATGGCGGTGACACCGCGTCACCCAGATAGTCGATGTGCGACAGGTTGGTCAAGACGGCCGGTGCAGCAGCTGCCGGAGGGGCCGCCGCCACCGATGGAAGCGGCAGCAGGGTCGCGACGAGGGCAAAGAGCACCGCCGAGGACAGCATGCGAAGACGCGGAATCGCCATGGGGGTCGACCTCCTACAGGCTCAAGACGCTTGACCTCGCCACTAAAGCGGTTTAGACCTAGGGCTGTCAATGCCCGTCGGGAAGGAGAGCCGCCCTTTGGCACCACAGCGCCGCCCGACGATCACCGACGTGGCACGCCGCGCCGGGGTCTCCAAGGGCGCGGTCAGCTTCGCACTGAACGGGCGACCCGGCGTGGCGGACTCGACGAGGGCACGGATCCTGGCCAGTGCTCGGGAGCTTGGCTGGGTGCCCGACCATCGCGCTCAGGCGTTGTCGCGGTCCCGCGCTCTGGCGATGGGCTGGGTGATCGCCAGGCCGCCGAGGTTGCTGGGCGCCGACCCCTTCTTCCCGCTGTTCCTAGCCGGGCTGGAGACGCGGTTGTCAGAAGCCGGGCGAGCTCTGGTCCTGCACGTGGTCGAGGGCGGCGCCGAGGCCGAGGCGGTGGTGTACCGGCGCCTCGCCGCGGGTCGCGCCGACGGGGTGTTCCTGACCGACTTGTGCGCCAATGATCCCCGCTTCGACCTCGTCGAACAGCTGCAGATCCCCGCGCTGGGCGTCGGCCGCCCGTGCGACCCGCAGCGCCTGCCGTGGGTTGGCATCGACGACGGCGTCGGTGCCTTGGCCGCTGTCCGTCATCTCGTCGAGCTCGGCCACCGCCGCATCGCCCACGTTCAGGGAGTGCCGGGACTGGTGCACACCACCTCCCGGCGCCATGCGTGGGAGACGGCGCTGCGTGAGGCCGGCATCCCCCTCGGCCCGATGGTGACCGGCAACTTCGACGGCCTCCAGGGGGCCGAGGCGACGCGCTCGCTGCTGGCCTGGGACCCTCGTCCGACCGCGATCGTCTACGCCAACGACCTCATGGCGATCGCGGGCATGCAGGTGCTGGCCGCCGAGGGGATTCGCGTGCCCGACGAGATCTCGGTGGTCGGCTTCGACGACATCGCCGTCGCGCCACTGCTGCATCCCGCGTTGACCACCGTTCGCCACGACGTGATGGCCTGGGGCCGCGCCGCCGCGTCCAGCCTCCTTGCGATCACTGAAGGCGAAGACCCGACCACGGGCTGGCTGGATCCGGCCGAGCTCGTGGTCCGCGACTCCACCGCACCGCCACCGACAGCACCGACGTTCACGACCACAAAGGACTGACCCATGCGTCTATTGCGTATCGGCACGCTGGCTTGCGTGCTCCTGCTGGCCCTGACCGCCTGCGTCCGGGGAGACGAGGGGAGCGCCGCCGGAGGCTCGGCCGCCGGCGGCTCGGAAGGCGGCAGCGAGGCCGCCGCCA
>JALZLC010000276.1 GCA_030858885.1 Actinomycetota bacterium | reverse complement strand
ATTCGATCTCGCCGACGAGCAACGCCGCTTGCGTGGTGCGCTCGGCACTGTCCAGCGCGCCCAAACCCGCGATGCGGTCGGACAGCGCGGCGCCGTCGAGCCCCAGCTCGGCGGGGGCTGGGGTAGGGGATATCACCGGCGCAGGCGCCAAGAGCGCCTCTCCCGACGCCGGCCCAGTCGGCGATGCGGAGGCCTGCGGCGACCCGCGGACAGCCTGGGAGGGCTGGGGGTCGGCTGAGGGTTCTCCGGCGGCGAACAGCACCCATCCGGCCGTTGCGAGCAAGGCCCACACCGCGACGCCGGCGAGCACGGCCAGCCAAGGGCCTCCCCACCGGAGCCCCCGGACGGGTCCGGACGCAGGACGAAGCCGAGGACCCGGCCGCTGACGAGAAGATGGGCGAGGCTTGGTTGCCGGGCGGGTCGTCATAGCTGGGCCGGCAGGTGCCGCTGGCGGCTCCGGGATCGTCAGGCTGTCGAGGAGGCTGCGCCGCATCGCCGGCGCATCCTCGAACCGGCGTCGAGGGTCCTTCTCCAGCGCCCGGTGCACCGCGACCATCAGCGCGACGGGCAGGTCGGGCCGCCGCCCTCCCAGTGGCGGCGGTCGCGACTCGACATGCGCCAGCGCCAGGGCCATCGCGTTGTCGTTGTCGAACGGCGGGGCGCCGGCGAGCATCTGGTAGAGCACGACGCCCAGCGAGTAAAGGTCGGAGCGCGGACTCACTGGCTGGCCGTTGACCTGTTCGGGCGACAGGTACCGAGGGGTGCCCAGGATCCTGTGCTCCCCTGTGATGGCCGCCGCCCGACTCAAACCCTTGGCGATCCCGAAGTCGGCGAGCTTCACCGCGCCGTCGTCGCTGAGCAGGATGTTGCCCGGCTTGACGTCGTGGTGGATGAGACCCTGGCGATGCGCCACCCCCAGTGCTTGCAGCACGTCGACGGCGATGTTCACCGCCTCGGCGGCTTCCATCGGCTTGCCGCCCTCCAGCACCTGCGCCAGCGACCGCCCTTGCACGTACTCCATCACGATGTAGGCCATGGAGCCGTTTTCGGCGACGTCGTAGACCGTGACGACGTGCGGGCTGGCCAGCTGCCCGGCAGCCTGCGCCTCGTTCAGGAAACGGGCCCGGGCATCGTCGTCGGAGACGTCGGCCAGCACCTTGATGGCGACCTGGCGATGCAGCAGCTCGTCGTGCGCTCGCAGCACGGTGGCCATACCGGCGCCCAGCGTGTCTTGCAGCCGGTAGCGGCCCGCGAGCAGGCGATCGTCGGTACGCATGTCCCCCTCGTTTCCTTGCATCGGAAACGGTCCGCACCGACCCTCTGGCGAGCCCGGCGGATCCCGACAGGCTACCGCCGCCAGGACAAGGCAGGAAGGCAACGACCAGACGACTCACTCCCGAAGCGGTCGCGCCCGGACTCGAACGCTGTCGGGCGGCGCCTACAGCAACGACAGCTGAGCTGCTGCGGCCGGCCCCGAGCCTCCGCCCGGGGTGGGTTCCTCGGCCACGGGCGAGCGGCGATCGTCGGGAAGGCCGCGCCATGAGGGCGGCACAGCCGGGCGACCATGTCGCTGCCAGGCCAACCGGCGCTGATCCGCCACGAACGCGCCAACGCCCCTGCGGTAGTCGGCGGGTGCGTCGCTGCGCCGGTACAGCGCCGCATAGCGGTCGACCAGCTGCGGGTGGTGCCGCTGCAACCACGGCCAGAAGATCTCCCGCACGCCAGGCCGCAGGTGCAGGACGATCGGCGTCACGTGCACGGCGCCCGCCTGCACCGCCGCGGCCACCACGCCCGCCAGCTGCGCCCGGTCGTCATTGAGCCCCGGCATGATCGGCGCGAGCATCACGCCAGTCGGGATGCCCGCCTCGTTCAACGCCCTGACGGCGGCCAGTCGAGCGCGCGGCGAGGGCGTGCCGGGCTCGGCCGTCCGCCACAGATCCTCGTCAAGCAGGCCGATGGTCAGGGCCGCCCCGACCGGAACGAGCTCGGCTGCCGCTTGCAGTGGCGC
>JALZLC010000255.1 GCA_030858885.1 Actinomycetota bacterium | reverse complement strand
CCAGGGCCAGATGGGCGAGAGGATCCGTGACATGGGTGTCACACCCCAGTTGGGTGACCAGCACCTCGGGGTCGAAGGCGTCCAGGGCGGGCGGCACGACCGCGTCGAACGCCTCCAGGTACACCGGGCCGGGGGTGGCGGGCGGTAAGGGCACATTCAGCGACGTGCCCTCGGCATCGCCGGTGCCGACCTCGTCGGGGAACCCGGTGCCCGGAAACAGGTACCGCCCCGACTCGTGCAGGCTGATCGTCAGGACCCGAGGGTCGTCGTAGAAGAAGGCTTGCACCCCGTCGCCGTGGTGGGTGTCCACGTCCACGTAGGCCACCCGGTTGGCTCCGCAGCGCAGCAGCCGGTCGATGGCCGCGGCCGGATCGTTGTAGACACAGAAGCCGGCGGCGCGGTCGGGCATCGCGTGATGCAGCCCTCCGGCGGGGTTGAACGCGTGCGCCACGGTGCCGGTCCACACCGCATCTGCCGCAGCGACCGACGCGCCGCACACCTGCAAGGAAGCTTCGTGCATCCCCGCGAACGTCGGGTTGTCGCCCGGTCCGAGCCCGAAGGAGACCGCCGACTGCCGAGGCCGCAGTGAGCAGTCTCGCACCGCGTCGACGTAGGCCTCGCTGTGCAGGCGTCGCACGTCGTCGTCGCGATAGGCGGCGCGCGGCAGCGTCAGGACGTTGTCGGCGTCGGTGAGCCCACAGGCACGGATCAGGTCGACGGTCAGCTTGACCCTGATGGGCTTGAGGGGGTGAGAAGGGCCGAAGTCGTAGTTGAGCGGGTCGTCGTTCCAGATGAGCGCGGTGGCCATTGCGACCAGCCTAGGCCAGCCTCGCCGGCGCTAACCGGTTGGTTGCGCTCAGGTGCGCGAGTCGGCCGGCAGCTGGATGGTTTCCGTCACGGTGGTCGAGGGGGCGGCCGGGTCGGGCGTTCCGAGGGGCGACTGCGCTGGCTGTGACTCCTGGCCAGGCGACTGTTCGATCGGTGAACCGCTGGCCGTCGAGTGCCGGTCGGCGGTGAGCCAGGCGTGACAGCGGAACTGCTCGACGTGCCACAGGTTGACGTCGCCGTCCAGTGCCTTGAGGTGAGAAGTCAACAGGGTCGTGCCGGTCGCCTTTGGCTCTCCGAGGGCGGCGGCGAACGCGGCGGCGAAGTCGGCACGGTCGTCGGTCATCGCCGCGCGCCGCTGCAGATCGGTCGCCGTACGGATGCCGAGCCGTCGCAGCCGATCACGCACGATTCGGCGTTCGTCGGCGTCGCGAGGAAGGTGCAGGGACAGGCAGGCCTGGTCGATCCAGTCGACCAGTCGGGCCACCGGCAACCGGGTCTGCAGCAGCACGTCGACCAGGTTCGCGGTGGCCAGGTTCTGGGCGTCCTCGACGCCCTCCTCCAGCAGCCGTGCCTCGTACCACAGGTTCAGTCCGTCGAGCTCGGACAGCGGGTAGTCGCTGGCGATCGGCGGTATCCAGCGGCGCAGCGGCTTGGTCAGGGCCGCCTGCAGCACCTGCAGTCCCATCTGCGGAAAGAACCCGAGCAGGAACGCGAAGACGGCCTCCTGTTCGGGCCGGGCGGTTGGCCACACCAGGTGGACCGCGCTCACGACGACCGCCACGAACACGATGCGGACGACCGCCGAGATGTACGCGCCGGCCTTGAGGTCCGCACGGAAGTAGCGGCGGATCAGGTCTTGCAGGATGAACGAGTAGGCGCCCACGAAGCCGTACTGCAGCGCCTCGGACGGCAGCAGCGGCCGACCTGACAGCTGCAACCCGGCGAGCAGGCCGACGTTGCCGTACAGCTCCGGCTGCAACACCAGCACCCAGCCCACCCCGAGCAGGAGTGTGGCCAGGATCACCGGTGAGAACGTCTCCGCGCGATCTCGCAGCCCCAGATTCTTGGCCAGCAGCGCCCGCGTGCTGACCGCAAGCTGGCCGTAGACGGTCTCGAACTTGCGGCGGTACAGATTGTCCTTCGTGCCTGGGTCGCCGTGGTCGTCGCGCCACAGCTGGTAGTAGCTGGTGTGCACCGGCGGGGCGGGCAGGTTGCGGTACTCGTCGATGTGCAGGCGGAACAGGTTCAACACGTACTCGTCGTACAGGCTGGGGCCTCGATTGCGGATGAACTGCAGGTACAGCCAGCCGGGCAGAAAGGCCAGCAGCCCGACCGCCACCAGCTTGAGGAGGAACACCCGCGCCGGCTGCTGGAGCAGGATGGACGGGATCAGGATGGCCGCCAGCGCCGCCGCCAGCAGCAGCCACAACAGCACACGCCCCTCGCCCTCGAGGCGTCGGCCCTCCTGCTCACCGGGTTGGTCGGGCGGGCCTTGCCGTCCGTGCTGCGCAGCCCCCCGATCCGCCAGCCGCCGCCGCCATTCGTCGAGCCGGATTGCGCCCATGTTCATCACCCGTCCGCCGAAGCCCGCCCCCGCCGAGGCCTACGCACCTATCGCGCGCCCATGAACCTGTTGCACGCCTACGAATTCGTATCGTGCGCGTATGACCCGATTTTGTCCACCCCTGGACGCAACGCCGTAGCGCAGCGCGGTTGCGGGGCGTCAGGACGGTGCCGGCAAGTCCACCACACCCGAGCGCAGCGCCCAGGCCGCCACCTCGGTACGGGTCGACAGGCCGGTCTTGGCCAGGATGTTGGACACGTGCACGGCCACGGTCTTGACCGCGATGAACAGCCGGTTGGCGATCTGGCGGTTGGTCAGTCCCTCGGCCAGCAGGGCCACCACCTCGGTCTCGCGTGGGGTCAGCAGACCGCTGCCGGTCCCGCCCTCCAAGCGGCGCAGCAGGATCTCGGCGGCCGCGCGGCGGTAGCCCGGCCAGGCGTCGAGGAGTTCGACCGCGGCTGCCGCCTGGAGGCGGGCGCCGGCGCGGTCGCCCAGCAGGTCCTGGCTCCGCGCCAGGCGCTCGTGCAGCTCGGCGAGGGCGGTAGCGGGCCGCCACAGCTGCGGCGCCGCCACAGCCCGCCGGTACGCCTGGGCAGCGCCAGCCGGGTCGCCCGCCCGCTCGCAGGCCATGCCCTCCAGGTGGGCAACCCATCCCGCCACCCGGAGCTCGGCGGGCGCGTAGCCGTCCTTGATGGTCGCGCGGTCGCGCGGTCCCGGCTTGATGGCGTCGAGGAATGACCGAGCCTCGGCGACGTCCACCCCGGCCGACAGGGCGTCGGTGGCCAGGATCCACGGCACGTCAGGCTGCACGCAGCCGCCTGCGGCTTCGACGCCGTCGCGGTACTCGGTCATGGCCGAACTGGCGGCGGGGGCGTTCCCCGCGCGTGCGGCGATAGCCATGGCCAGCTGCCCGACTGCTGCCGATGCCCGCTCGCTGGGCCGGCGCTGCGCCTCGTCGCGCAGCCGTGCCAGCACCCCGGCCGCCGCCTCGCGGTGGTCGCGTTCGGCGGCCAGCAGACCGTCGACCGCCAAGAGCCACAGGTCGCTGCCGGGTGCGGCCGTCACTCGGCGGCCGAGCCCCAGCCAGCGGTCCGCCGCGGCCGCGTCTGCTTCGCACAGCGCCAGGTGGACACCGAGGCCGGCGATGCTTGCGGCGGCGCTTGACAACCCGTGGCGGTCGGCGACGCCCCAGCCCTCCTCCAACAGCAGCCGGGCGCGCGCGTAGCGCTGGTGCTCCAGTTCGAACAGCACGCCGTTGGCGTAGCCGCGAGTCAGGGTGACCATGTCTCCGCTGCGCCGAGCCGTGTCCCTGGCCTCGTCGAGGAGGCGAGCCCCTTCCTGTGCACGCTCGGGCAGGGAGCACAGCGCCGTGCCCTTGTTGACCAGGGCATAGGCGCGCACGGCGGGAGCGTCCACCTGGTCAGCGACGGCGATGGCGCGGTCGGCCCAGCCGATCGCGGCCTCATGCTCGTCGGTGAGCATGTGGCCCTGCGAGCGGTAGGCGAGCACCCACCCCATCTCCTCGCTGGGACCCAGCCGTTGCGCCACCGCTAATGCCTCACTGATGCGCTGCCAGTAGCTGGCGAGGTCGCCGTCATAGAAGCGCAGCAAGGCGAGGTGCCGCAGGGCGGCCGCCTCTTCGACGGGGTCCTGCGCCTGTGCGGCCAGGAGGCGCCACTGCTCGGCGTGGCGGCTGGCCACGTCGAGCAACCCCACCGCCAGGGCCGCCCGCGTGGCCACCGAGCGCAACGCCAGCTCGTCGGCGACCGCCGGCGCCGACAGCTCCTCGGCACCCGACAGGCCCTGTTCCGCGAGGCGGACCGCCAGCAAGCCCGAGCCCTCCCGCAGGTAGCGCTCGGCGCCGGCCGTGGCGTGGGTCACCAGCTCGGCGTGGTGCCCCGCACCGGCGGCGTGGTGGGCGAGCAGGGCGTCATCGGCCTCGCCGGACCCGCGCAGCGCCACGAGCGCCTTTTCGTGCAGGCGGCGGCGCTGGCGTCCCAGCAGCTGGTCGGCCACCGCCTCGCGGGTGAGCGCGTGCCGGAAGCTGAAGCTGTCGTTGTCGCCTTCGACCAGCAGTCCACGGGCCACCAGCTCGCGCAACGCGGCGATGAGCCGGTCCTCGCCGATCTCGCAGACGGCGGCCAGCAGGTCGAAGGGGACGCGCGTGGCCAGCACCGCCGCCGCGTCGGCGACGGCACGCTCCTGCGGGGCCAGCGCGTCCAGACGGCGCAGCACCGCCTCGGCGGCGTTCCACGGCAGGGCCACGCGGTCAAGGGCCTCGGGGTCGTCGGTGCCCGCGGTGGCGATGAGCTCCTCGACGAAGAACGGGT
>JALZLC010000254.1 GCA_030858885.1 Actinomycetota bacterium | reverse complement strand
ACCTGGAGCGAGCTGCAGGTCTTCGTGCCCGTGCTCTTGGTCGGTTTGGCGCTGTCGACCACCACCACCAAGCAGCTCAATGCGCTGCTGCTGGGCGATCGCTACGCGGCGAGCATGGGCTTGCACGTGCGCCGAGCGCGCCTTGGCGTCATCCTGGCGGCCTCGCTGATGGCCGGAACGGTGACCGCCTTCTGCGGCCCCATCGCCTTCCTCGGGGTCGCGGTGCCGCACCTGACCAGGGGGTTGGTGCGATCCGGGGACCATCGGCTGCTGGTGCCCGCCGTCGCACTGGTGGGCGCGGCCACCGCGCTGGCGGCGGGTCTGGTGGCCCAGCTGCCGGGAACCGACGCGACGCTGCCGCTGAACGCCGTGACCTCGCTGATCGGCGCGCCGGTGGTGGTGGCGGTGCTGCTGCGGCTGCGGCGACGTGGTGCGGCGGTGCTGACGTGAACCTGACCTCACAGGCCGACCGCCCCGGCGTGCTCGCCGCCAGGGGCCTGGTCGTCGGCTACCGGTCCCGCCGAGGTGGCGACCGGCTGCTGCTGACCGACCTGGACGTGGACCTGGCAGCGGGCGAACTCACCTGCCTGCTCGGCCCCAACGGCTGCGGAAAATCTACCCTGCTGCGCGGCTTGACCGGCCTGCAGGCACCGCTGGCGGGACGAGTGACCCTGGACGGGCGTGACCTGGCCGCGTTGTCGTCACGACAGCGTGCCCGGCTGCTGAGCATCGTCCTGACCGAGGCCGTGGACGGCGGCCTGTTGCGCTGCGCTGACCTGGTGGCGCTGGGCCGCTACCCCTACACCGGCTGGAGCGGGCGCTTGCAGCCGGCCGACGTGGCGGCGGTGCGTTGGGCGTTGCGCGTGACCGGCGTCGAGGCGCTGGCCGAACGCCGCGTGGACGAGCTGAGCGACGGCGAGCGCCAGCGGGTGCTCATCGCCCGCGCGCTGGCCCAGCAGCCGGCCGTGCTGGCACTGGACGAGCCGACCGCTTTCGTCGACCTGCCCCACCGCGTGGAGCTCGCCGAGCTGCTGCGCTCGCTCGCCCGCGAGTGCGGCCTGGCCGTGCTGCTCGTCACCCACGATCTGTCGCTGGCGCTGCGCAGCGCCGACACCGTGTGGTTGATCGAGCCCTCCGGCAGCGACGCGGCGACCGCGCACCTGCACGTCGGCGCGCCCGAGGATCTGGCCCTGGACGGCGTCGTTGGGCGTGCGTTCGCCAGCGACGAGGTGCACTTCGACCTGGCCACGGCGACGTTCGTTGCACGACCGGGACAGCTGGGCACCGTGGCGGTCGCCGGGAGCCAGCCGGCGGCGACCTGGGCGGGGTGGGCGATGGCACGGGAAGGCCTCACCGTGATCGCCGACGCTGCCGCGGCGGACCTGGTGGTCACCGCGACCGTCGCGGGCGGACGACGATCCTGGCAGGTGCGCTCGGCCGCAGGCACCTCCGAGCATCCGGACGTCGCCAGTCTCGTTGGCGCCGTTCGCGGCCTGCTGCCGGCCCTTGTGACGCTCCCACGCGCTGGTGACCCGGCTCCCGCGGCGAAGCACGGACCGCTGTAGGAGCGGAGGCGAAGCTGGCCGCTGGCCTCCCGACCCGGGTACCGCGGGTGGTCAAAGCCGGGCAGTGGGCGGAACCGGCGCGGTCCCGCCCCTTGCCTGATCGTCGCCCGGCCGGCTACTCGAGCAGGTGGTGCATGACGCGGCCCATGACACGTCGCCGGGCGGCGTCACCGTCGATCGCCTCGAAGCCGACCCCGAAGAACACGCTGTCGTCGGTGGTCGTGGCAGCGGCGACCTCGAACAGCACCCCCGTGCGGATCCAGTCGTTGGCGTTCCCGCCGCTGCCGTCAGGGGCGCCGGGGACCGTCCAGCCGCCGAGGTCGGACTCGAACGAGGTTTCCGCGACCGGCGTGCCGTCCACGTTGACCGTGGTGTCGTCGATGAAGGCGCCGAGCCCCTGGACCGCAAAGTCGCTGGCGTAAGTGATCGACACCTCCACCTGCTCACCGGCCCATGCCGACAGGTCTACGCTCCACTGCTCCCACCCGTCGGAGACGCCCGTGGCCGCGTGCCACTCACCGGTGGTGCCGGTCGGCGAGCAGCTTCCGTCGGCGTTGACGGTCTGGTAGTAGTCCAGTTGCGGGTGCAAGCTGTTCCATTGGGCCGGACAGCTGTCGCCCGTGTCCTGCGTCGTGTGACCGTTGGCGTCGGGCAGAGTCGTCCAGTCGTCGTCTGAGCCGACGGTGTGCGCCTCGACGAACACGTAGTCCCAGTCCGTCTCGGTGTTGTAGGAGGTCGCGAACTCCAGCGAACCGCTGTCGGCGCCGGTCAGATCCACCGTCCGCGTCAGTCGCTTGTAGCTGGTGTCGGCCTGCTGGCTGCCCATCTGGAACTCGCCGGTGAGGGGCTCGTACGGTGCCGCCCCCTCGGTGTCGTAGGCCGCCGAGCGCCAGCTGGCGAACTGCGGGAACTCGTCGGCAGGAAGGATATTGCTGGTCGGGATGAACGAGGCCGTGCCGTCAGCCTGGTTGTTGGCGCTGTCGTCGCCGGCCAAGCCCCACTCGAGGTTGCGCAACGGCCGGTCGACGCCGAGGACGTCGAGGGGGTTGCTCTCGTCGTCCAGACCACCGAAGCGGTTGCGCTCGAAGGCGCCCAGGTAGTACTGCGAAAAGTCATTGGACAGCGCCAGGCAGCCACTCTCGGCGGTTTCGAGGTTGCACGGGGTGTCCGGCGCGCCGTTGGTGCCGTACAGCAGCGCGAAGGACTCCGCCAGCCCGGCGTTCTTGCCGGTGTACAGCACCTTGCCGCCCTTGTTGAGGTAGTCGCGGACGGCCAGGTTTAGCTTGTGCTGGTTCTCCGAGACGCCATAGGGCTGCTCGTCGCCGTCGCGCATCACCAGGTCGTCGCCGGTGTACCAGACGACGGCGTCGTAGTGCTTGAGCACCCCGAGGTCGTGGGGCACCCTTCGACCCTCGGCGTCGAAGTCGTACAGGTCCCAGGTCAGCCCGTTGGCCTCCAAGGCGTCGGTGTAGGCGTCCAGGTAGCGCAGCGACGGCTCCTGGTCCGGGCTGGTCCCGGTGTAGTCGGTAGCGGCCAGCACCAGCACGTCGGCGTTGGAGTCGCTGCGAACCCGGTAGGTGAACGGCTTGGTGCGCTTGCCCTTGGCGCTGAAGTGGACCGTCACCCGGTCGCCCGCGCCGGTGCGCGTGACCCGTCCACGCTGCTCGCGGTAGTGAACGTCATGGGTGTCGCCGTAGCGCTCACCGCCCCGCCACTCCCACGTGCGCTTGGTCACCAAGGGGCCGCCGTTGACGCGGTAGTGCAGCCGCACCCGCCCGAGCTCGCGTGCGACGGTCGTCGCCACGATCTGCGGGCTGCCGAACGACACTCGGAAGCGGTCGACCTTGAAATCGGGCGCCTTGTTGCCCAGGTGCGACACGGGGTTGGCGGGGTCGGGCGTGGAGCGCGCGATGTCCAGCGCGAAGGACAGGTTGCGCTCGAACTCCTCTTGGATGAGCGTCTCGTCGTCGGGGAAGTTGAAGCCGCTGTCACACGTGTCGGGGTCAGAGACCGTCTCGCACTGGGTCAGCTCGGGGGTGAAGCCGAGAATTCCATGCCTGGTCTGGGCGTGGTCGAGAGTCTCGCCGTTGGTGGTGTACAGCTCCGCGGACAGGTCCGGGTCGAAGCCCTCGACGGCCGGCTCCTCGTCGTCACCGGCCAGCGCCCGGTAGATGAGGTCGTCTGGGGTGGGTGTGTCGACCTGCCAGCCGACCCCGTACAGCAGCAGCTCGGCGGCCGAGTGGTAGTTGACTAAGAAGTTGAAGCCGATGCGGCGCATGAGCCGGTTCTGTGCCCTGGTCTCCGGCTCTGAGGCGGGTCGCGTGCCGCGGTAGACCTGCGACGACGGGACGGGTGATGAGCCCTCGTTGTCGTAGCCCCAGTTGGTGGGGAAGTTGCGGTTCAGGTCGACGCCGTCTGCGCTGGCGCTGATCTGTCCGTCGCCGTCGTTGTCGCGCAGGTTCTTGCGCCACAGGCGATTGTCCTCGGTGAAGGTGTAGTCGTAGCCGTCGGGGTTGACCACCGGAGCAAACCAGAACTCGTTGCGGTTGATCAGCCGCCGCATCCGCGCGTTGCGGCCGTAGGCGGCGATGAAGTGGTGCATGAGCCTGCGGGTGACCTCCGGCGCGATCCATTCGCGGGCGTGCTGGGTGCCCTGGTACAGCGCGGCGGGGCGCTTGCCGTCGGGCACATGCCGCGCGTTCTTGGTCACCTTTAGGGCCAGGATGGGCTGGTCCCGCAGACTCCTGCTGATTGTGACCAGCTTGGTGATCCGCGGGTGCCGGCGTGCGGTCCTGCGCAGTTCATCTTCGATCCCACCGGGCTCGCTGTAGCTGCGGTACACGGTCTGGCCGGCCGCGATCCGGGCGTTGGCAGCCTCGGTGAAGGTCTGGCCCTTGTCGTTGCG
>JALZLC010000204.1 GCA_030858885.1 Actinomycetota bacterium | reverse complement strand
CCCATGACCCGGCCCATCATCCGGTCGGGGACGATCGTCTGGCGCAATGACCGCCCGAGGACGTTGAACATGCCGGTGGACAGCGTGATGAGCGTCCAGGCAGCTGCGGCGACCCAGATGGTGGGTGCGGCCGCGACGGCGGCGAACAACGCCGCGCCAGTCGTTAACGTGATGCCCATCGCGCGGCCCCGTCCCGTTCGGCGCGCCACCCTCTCGGCCAGCAAGGTGCCGACGAAGCCGCCGGCGGCTGCCGCCGAGATCAGCCAACCGAAGGCGATGCCGCTGGCCCCGAAGGTGTCGGTCACCAACAACACCAGCATCGACGACCCCGCTGCGTAGCCCAGGTTGGTCACCGCCATCGACACCGCGAAGGCGCGCAGGAGGCGGTGGCGCGACAGCCAGCGCACGCCTTCTGAAACGTCATGCAGGAGGCTGGTCGACGAACTCGGGCGACCGGCGACCTGTGGCGCGCGAACCTGTGTGAACGCCAGCGCCCCCAGGCCGAAGGTCACGGCGTCAACGGCAAAGGGCAACGCCGCGGCGAAGGCGAACAGCAGCGCACCGACCGGCCCGCCCAGGACCTCGTCGGCCAGGAGCTGGGCGGCGCCCATGCGGCCGTTGGCAGCGTCGAGACGGTCCCGGGGAGTGACCAGCGGGATGACCGCCTGCAGCGCTCCGTCCACGACGACCTCACCGAGGCTGATGCAGACCGCGACGGCGTACAGGCCAAGCAACGAGGAACCGCCAACCGCCACCGACACGGCGAACACCCCGGCGCAGGCGGCCCGGCTCACCTGCACGGCGATGATCAAGCGCCGCCGGTCGCTGCGGTCGGCGATGGCTCCGCCGACGGCTCCGAACAGCAGCCACGGCAGGTACGTCGCGGCCATCACGCCAGCCACCGCGGTGGGATTGGTGGTGATCGCAGCGGCAAGCAGCGGCAGCGCC
Organism: Actinomycetota bacterium; assembly: GCA_030858885.1. The sequence goes on along the minus strand of JALZLC010000204.1, from coordinate 19,771 downwards.
GTCAAGCGGATGCCGTCGCCCAGGTTGGACGTCCCGACGCCGTCCACAGCCACCAGAAGTCGCGGCCGAGGCCGGACGCTGGGTCATCACCCCGCGCCGACCCGTCGCCTGCGGTCACGGTCGCCCCGGCGCGGGCCGCGGGATCATTGGCTCACCCTAACGCAGCCCGAAGAGCTCCCGGCGGATACTCAAGGCACCGCTGCAAGCGCGCGATGTGCGGTCCAGGGGTACAGCGTCTGGCTGCATGTCTCGGGGGCGAGAACCGCTACAGTGAGGGCAACGGCGTCGGCAATCCTCGCCGTTGAATGCGCGCACCGGCGCGGCGACCGTTTCACCGCGACGCCCCCGGACGCCGAACTCGACCTCGTGGCTTGCGCCGCTCTCCTCGTTTTCGGGCGTGTTCGCCCATGCGCCTGAAGCGCGCCAAACGATCTTCGAGCACACCTGCTCGAACAGGAGTAGCTGCTGTGACCACCTTCGACGACCTCGGCGTGCCCGCGCGCATCGCCGGCCCCCTCGCCAAGCGCGGAGTCATCAACCCCTTCCCGATCCAGGCCCTGACCATCGCCGAGGCGATGGCCGGTCGCGACCTGTGCGGCCGCGCGCCCACCGGATCGGGCAAGACCCTGGCGTTCGCCATCCCCCTCGTCGCCAGAGTCGGCAAGGGAAGGCCTGGACGCCCTTGCGGTCTGGTCCTGGTGCCCACCCGAGAGCTGGCGGCGCAGGTGTCCGCCGAGCTGCGCCAGCTGGCGGAGCCGCTTGGCCGCAGCGTCGCCACCTTCTATGGCGGAATGTCCATCAGCCGCGATCAGCGCCGGCTACGGCAGGGCATCGACATCGCGGTGGCCTGCCCCGGCCGGCTCGCCGACCTCGTCCGGCGCAAGGACGTCAACCTGGCCGATGTCGACTTCGTCGTCGTCGACGAGGCGGACCGCATGGCTGACATGGGCTTCCTGCCTGAGGTCAAGCGCCTGCTCGACGCCACCTCGCGTGCTCGGCAGACCTTGCTGTTCTCCGCCACCCTCGACGGTGACGTCGACGTGCTCATCCGTCGCTACCAGCGTGACCCCGCCCGCTACGAGCTGGCCCAGACCACCGAGGAGCGCGACGACGTCCGACACCTGTTCTGGCAGACCGACGCCGCCGCACGGGTGCACGTGACCGGCGACGTCGTCCGCAGCGTCGCGCCCGCCATCGTGTTCACCAGGACCAAGCACGCCGCGGACCGCGTCGCCCGCCAGCTGCAGCGTGACGGGGTCGGAGCGGTCGCCATCCACGGCAATCGCTCGCAGAACCAGCGCGACCGTGCGCTGGCCGATTTCACCGAGGGGCGCGTGCACGCGCTGGTGGCAACCGACGTGGCCGCCCGGGGCATCCACGTCGACAACGTCGGCGTGGTGGTCCACTTCGACCCCCCGGCGACGGGCAAGGACTACCTGCACCGCTCGGGACGCACCGGGCGGGCGGGAGCCAAGGGGCTGGTGCTGACCCTGGTGCCGCCGGACAAGGTGCGCGACGTCAAGAGCTTGCAGCGCGAGCTGTCGCTGCCCAGCGGGGTGGACCGCGTGGCGCTGGAGCGGCTGCCGACGACCTCACCGCCCAAGCCGATCGTGACGCGGCTGCCGCAACGCCCGCACGCCAGCGTCAAGCCGGCACGCAGGCCAAGCAGCCAACGCCGCCGGCCCGCGGCGCACGGGCGCCGGTAGCCTGGCGGCAGCCCGACGTGACGGTGGTAGCGTCGCGTCGTGGTTGCGGTGGAGCACCGTCGGTGACCGACGGGTGGGTCTGGAGGGCGCGGTGTACACGACCTACAACCTGTTCAAGTTCTTGCACGTCGCCGCCGTCATCGTCTGGGTCGGCGGCGTCATCGCCCTGATGGTGATCCCGGCGCGCATCGCTCGACAGGAGGGTGCCGCCGCAACCGCCGCACTCGGCCGTCAAGCCGCCTTCTACGGGCGGGCGGTGGTGGGACCGGCGGCCGTGATCACCCTCGTGGCCGGGATCGTGATGGTCGTGGTGGGCCGGCTGCGCTTCGACGCCCTGTGGATCGCCTACGGCTTCCTGGGCATGGTGGTGTCGATGGGCCTCGGCGGCGCCCTGCTGTCACGGCTGGGTCACCAGCTGACCGAGCTCACCGAGAGCGACGACCCTGACCCGGCACGGATGTCGGCGCTGGAGGCACGGCTGCGCACCTTCAACCTGATCAACGTGCTGATCCTGCTGTCGGTGGTCTGGGCGATGGTCTTCAAGCCGACCTTGTAGCTACGGCCGCGCCAAGCGCGGGGGGAAACCACCCGTCGCGACCGGACCCCAGCGCTCGATCGTCACCCGGATCAGGCTCTTGTCCTGGCGGTGCATGGCCTGGCGGTAGTCGTCCCAGTCCGGATGCTCGCCGGAGATGGCCCGGTAGTAGCTGACCAGCGGCTCGAGCGCCTCGGGCATGTCGAGCACCTGCGCCTGCCCGTCGACCTGCACCCAGGCACCATCCCAGTCGTCGGACAGCACGCACACCGACACGCGCGCGTCCTTGCGGGCGTTGGCGGTCTTGGCCCGCTCCGGGTAGGTCGACACGACGATGCGGCCCTGCTCGTCAACCCCCATGGCGACGGGTGACAGCTGCGGACGTCCGTCGCTGCGAACCGTGGTCAGGACCGCCTTGTGGCGCGGTGCGATGAAGGCCAGCAGTTCGTCGAGGTCGACCCGGTCGGCGCGTGCGGTGCTCATCGGGGCATCCTACGGCTCACGTGATGCAGGGGATCCGCCTGCCTGGTTGACTCACTCCTGATGAACGCGCAGGGTCGCCGGGTGCCGCCGTGACCAGCGCCATGCGCCCCAACCAGCGGCGACGATGAGCAGCAGCGGCAGCAGCGCCACGGTGGTCACCAGCAGCGCGCCGATCACCGTCACGAACGCCTCTCGCGCCTGCAGCCAGGCGGCGGCCAGGCTCGGCCCGGACGGTGGCTCGGTCACGGGAATCCCGCCCGGCTCGTACAGTTCGACGGTCAGGGTGGAGAAGGTCGTGCGATCGTCGATGAACTGCAGCCGGCCTTTGATTCGCTCGATGTCGGACTGCAGTCCCTGCAGCTGCTGCTGGATCGCGATGGCGTCCTCGACGTCGCTTGCCTCGGCCAACAGCCCCAGGTAGAAGCGTTCCTGGGCCTCCTGCTGACGCAGCCGCGACTGCAGATCGACGTACTCGGTGGACACGTCTTCGGAGCTGATGCGCCGGTTGCGCACGATGCCGAAGTCGCGCATCGAGATCAGCAGCTGCTCGTACCGGTCAGCAGGCACCCGCACCGTCACGGTGCCGGCTGGAGGGCGATCCAAGCTGTTGTCGGTGGTGGTGGCCATGACCGTGCCGCCCAGACGGTCGCTGGCGCGCACCACCTCGGCGAAGGCGGTGTCGAAGGTGCCCTCTGCGATTTCCAACACGATGGTGCCGTCCTTGATGACCCGCTCGCCGGTCGAGGCCACCGGCAGCGCCTGCCAGACCTTGCCGTTGCCTGAGCTGTCGGCGACCTCGTCGGCCGCGCTGCCCGCCGCACTGTCGTGCGCTCGATCTTCCTGCGCTGCTCCCGCCTCCGCCCCGCCCGCGGCCTGTTCGTCCGGCGCCGCGCTACCTGCGCTGCTCCCTCCGCCGCTGCACCCCGCCGCCAGAACACCGACGAGGCACAACCAGGCGACAGGCAAGCGGTTCATGCGGTCCTCCTCGGTCGAGCGGTTGCGGTTCGTTGGCTTCGACGCCGCCGCAACGCCAGGAGTTCCACCCGCTACAGCGGCCCGCCTCGCCCGCCGATCGGCCCGCGCGCCATGTTGACGAAGCGCGAGTGCTGCCCGATGAACGACAACCGCACGGTATCCAGCCGCCCGTTGCGGTGCTTGGAGACGATGAGCTCGGCCTCCCCCTTGTGCGCGGACTCGGGGTCGTAGACCTCGTCGCGGTAGATGAACGCCACCAGGTCAGCGTCCTGCTCGATGGAGCCGCTCTCGCGCAGGTCGGCCAGCTGGGGTCGGCGATCGTCGCGAGCTCGGTCCTCGGGCTTGCGCGACAGCTGCGACAGCGCGATAACCGGGAGGTCCAGCTCCTTGGCCAGGATCTTCAAGCCCCGGCTGAGCTCGGAGACCTCCTGCACCCGATTCTCGATCCGCCGGTGCGACTGCATCAGCTGCAGGTAGTCGATGATGACGAGGCTGAGGCCATGCTTCTGCTTGAGCCGGCGGCACTTGGAGCGGATCTCCATCAGGTTGATGCCCGGGGTGTCGTCGATGTACAGCGGCGCCTCAGCCAAGCGGCCCATGGCCTGGGACAGCTTCGGCCAGTCCGGCTCCTCCAGGCGACCGGTGCGCAGACGGTCGGAGGGAATGCGGGCTTCCGCGGCCAGGATGCGCTGCACCAGTTCCATCTGCGACATTTCCAAGGAGAACATCACCACGGGTTGGCGCGACTCCACGGCGACGTGCGTGGCCAGGTTGGTGACCAACGTGGACTTTCCCATCGCGGGTCGAGCAGCGATGATCACGAGATTCGACGGCTGCAACCCGGCGGTCAGCAGGTCGAAGTCCTTGAAGCCGGTTGCTAGCCCGGTGATGGACGAGTTGTTCTCGTGCAGCTTCTCGATGAGCTCGAAGCTCGCCGTCACCAGTTGCTTCATCGACACGAAGTCGCCCATGTTTCCGCGCTGGGCCACGCCATAGATGACCTGCTCGGCGGTATCGACCGCCTCGGCGACCCCCCGCTCCGGCTCGTAGCCGAGGCCGGCGATCTGGGTGCCCGCTTCGATCAGCCGTCGACGCAGAGCCTGGTCGGCGACGATGCGGGCGTAGTACAAGCCGTTGGCGGCGACGGGGACCCGGCGCACAATCTCGTCGATGCCGACGACCCCACCGACATCTGCCAGGGTGCCCCGTCCTTCCAGCTCGTCGGCCAACGTCACAGGGTCGACCGGCTCACCCCGGTCGTACAGGTTCCGCGCTGCCTCGAACATCGTGCGGTGGGCGCCGCGGTAGAAGTCCTGGGGACCGACCAGCTCGCTGACCTCGGCGATGGCGTCGCGCGACAGCAGCATCGAGCCGAGCACGCTGACCTCGGCGTCGAGGTTGTGCGGCGGCACTCGCTCGAAGCCGCGCGAGCCTGCCGCCGCCGGCCCAGGAAGCGTGCGCACCCGCCCGTTCGGGTCGAGATCTTCTGCCGCCCGGCTCGCCACGTTCTCCGCTCCTGTGAGGGTTCCCTGGCAAGGTACGCCGGGGGTGGGACACGACCACTGCTGGCGCACGAGCGTTGACGAGCGGCTGTGCGGATAACTCGGCCTCAGCCGGAGGACAGGTGCCCTTCGAGGTGTGCAGGGACGTCGTCGTGCTGTGGACGGCCTCGGTGGCACCGTGGACAACCGTGTGGACGGCACGCGCCGAATTCACAGCCCGGCACAACTCAGCTGTGCGCGCGGAGCGCACGGGCACCTGCCTGAGCCGACATCACCGCCGGTCGACCATTCGGCGATGTGTGAGCGGACATCCACGTCCGAACACCCGCCCGGGCCGGTCGTTCGTCCGGTCGAGAACATCGGGAGCCACAACGAACGACCCCCACCGAATGCTCGGCGGGGGTCGGAGGCGTGGGGAGCGGGGGGTTAGGTGCCGCGGACGATGGCCACGCGCAGGGTGGCGGTCAGCTCGGGGTGGATGCGGACTTGCACCTCGTGCTCACCGAGTTGCTTGAACGGGCGCTCCAGCGGGATGCGCCGACGGTCGATGGGCACCCCGAGCTGCTGGTTGGCCGCGGCGGCGACCGCGCTGTTGCCGACCGACCCGTACAGCGTGCCGTCCTCGCCGGCCTTGGCGGGTATCGACACTGGCTTGGCCTCAAGGCGAGCCTTGAGCTGTTGTGCCTCTCCGAGGCTGCGGGCCTCGCGCTTGCCACGGGCGGCTCGCATGGCGTCGGCGTCGGCCAGCGCCCCGCGAGTGGCGCGCATCGCCAGGTTGCGCGGCATCAGGTAGTTGTTGCCGTAGCCGTCGGCGACGTCCACGACGTCACCGGCACCGCCGAGGTTGTCGACGTCCTGCTTGAGGATGACCTTCACGAGCCGTTCCTAGGGTCAGCGAGTGGTGTAGGGCAGCAGCGCCATCTCGCGGGCGTTCTTGACCGCCTGCGCGACCAGCTTCTGGTACTGCGGCGTGGTGCCGGTCACCCGCAGCGAACGGATCTTGCCGCGATCTGACACGAACTTGCGCAGCAGCGCGACGTCCTTGTAGTCGACGTACTCGATCTTGTTCTTGCTGAAGTAGCACTCTTTGCGCTTGGCTGGCTTTTCGTTGCGTCGTTGCGCCATTGCAGTTCTCCTGGAGAAGCGACGAATCGGGTGTGGCTAGAAGGGGACATCCTCGTTGGCAGGCGCCTGGGTCGGTGCTGGGGCGCCTCCCCAACTGGACTCGGACTGCCCGCCACCGCCGCGGTTGCCACCGCTGCGGTTCATCTTTTCGATCTTGGCGGTGGCCCACCGCAGGCTCGGGCAGATCTCGTCGGCCTCGATCTCGGTGACCCAGCGGGTCTGGCCGTCCTTGTCCTCGTACGACCGGCTTCGCAGCCGTCCGGTGACGAGGACGCGCGTGCCGCGGTGCAGCGAGTCGGCGACGTTCTCCGCGTAGTCACGCCACACGTTTACCGTGAAGAACCCGTCGAGACGGTCGTCCCACTGGTTGGTCTCTTTGTTGAAGAAGCGCTGGTTGACGGCCACACGCACGTTGGCCACCGCGGCACCGGCAGGCGTGTACCGCAGCTCGGGGTCGTCGGTGAGGTTGCCGACGATGGTGATTACGTTGTCAGTCGCCACGAGTCCTCCGTTTGGTCGTTGCGCGAGGTTTAGACGCGCTTGGTTCGCACACCGGGACGGACGACCTTGTGCCGAACGATCTCATCGGCCAGACGCAGCTGCCGTTCGAGCTCGAGCAAGCCTTCGGAGGAGATCTGCAGGTCGACGACCGTGTAGTACCCCTCGTTCATGTGCCGGATCTCGTAGGCGAACTGGCGCTTGCCCCAGTGGTCGACCCTGTCCACCGTGCCGCCCTGGTCGGCGATCAGCTTGGTGAAGCGGTCGACGCTGGTGGACACGGCGGCATCGTCGAGCGAGCCGTTCGTGATCATCATGAGTTCATACGTGCGCAATGGACCATCCTGTGGTCGAGTGGCCCCCACTGTCGGACGCGTTGCGACGCGCCCCGCCGGGAGCAGGACGGTAGACGGTTACGACCGTACCATCGCCCGTTGCTGGCACCAACCCAGCTGCGGCACCATACCCCTGCCCTGCGACGACGCGGCCGGTGATCTCCCAACAACTGTGGACAAGCTGCCCTGCCGACATTCGTGGACGCTGCCCGGACACCCCGTCCGGTGGGCGACCACAAAATCGCGTGTCAAGACCTGCGTGACTCAGAGGCGCCAGTCAGGAGCGGGGTGTCTCGATGGTCTCGATCTGGTCCGCGTCGTCGGGCGAACCCCGGCGCGGGCGATAGCCGCGGATGGCGGCGATGGTCCCGGCCACGTCGTGGGTGGCGTCGAGCAGGCCCGGCAGTGACGCGTCGGCCAGCTCCAGCTCCACCATTCTGTGCAGCTGCGCCAGGAACGGGTCCCAGTAGCCGCCTGCGTCCAGCACCACGATGGCTCGGTCGTGGTAGCCAAGCTGCTTGAGCGTGAGAATCTCCACCAGCTCCTCGAGGGTGCCGATCCCCCCAGGCAGCACCACGAAGGCGTCGCTGCGGTCGTCCATCAGCCCCTTGCGCTCGCGCATGGTCTCCGTGCGCACCAACTCGGTGACATCTTCCAACGCGATCTCGCGGTCGGCGAGGCGGTGCGGAATGACGCCGGTGACGTGGGCGCCGGCTGCCAGCGCGGCGCGGGCGACCTCGCCCATCAGTCCGACGTTGCCGCCGCCGTAGACCAGTGACCAACCCTGCGCCGCGAGCGCGTGGCCAAGCTCGGCGGCCAACGCCCGCAGCTCGGCCGAAACCGATTCCGACGAGGCGCAGTAGACGCAGACGGAGATGGACATCACCGGCGATGCTAGCGAGGGAGGCTGCGGTGCCCCGGGGCCGTTCGACGCAGCGCAGGCACCCAGTGAGCAGCGTACGAGGCGTCAGGCGCCGGCAGCTAGCGCGGCGGCACCGGCGGCCAGTCGCTGTTCGGCGGCGCGCCGAGCCGGTGATTCCCACAGCCGTCGCGGCACCAGGTGAACGGCCGAGCGCAGGCTGCGGCCCGCCACACCGGCGACGAGGTCGGTGCCGGGATGAGCGGTCAGCCAGCCGGTGAGCCCGAAGCGGGCGCGGGCCCAGCGCGGCAGCATCCCGAACGCGATCAAGGCCAGCCCGGCCCAGGCCGGGCGCGCGGGCAGCGGCAAGGGTGGTGTGAGCAGGAGGCGCATGGCCTCGCGCGCCGCGGCGGTGCTGTGCAGCTGAGGTCGTACCGCCTCGAAGTACTCGCGCATGTCCCCCGTACTGGCTGGCACATCAGCTGGGGTCAGCCCGACCAGCGCCGCCGCGCGCACCTGCTCGGCGACATACGCGTCGGCCGCCCCCGGCGCCAGCGGGGCGCCACACCGTCGATGCGCCGCCAGTAGCGAGTCGACCTCGCAGCAGTGCACCCACAGCAGCAAGGCGGGATCGTCGACCCGGTAGCCGCGACCGCTCTCGGGTTCGACCCCGCGCAGCCGCCGGTGGACTCTGCGAACCCGTGCTGCGGCGCGATGGGCCTGTTCAGTGGTCCCATAGGTGACCGCGGCGATGTAGTCGGCGGTCCGAAACAGCCGGCCCCAGGGGTCGTGGCGGAAGTCGGAGTGCTCGGCGACTCCGGCCATCGCCAACGGATGCAGGGTCTGCAGCATCAGGGCGCGAAGGCCGCCGAGTGCCACGGCCGGATCGGCGTGCAGCTGCCAGGTGACGCTGTCGGGGCCGAACAGGCCCGGGTCAGGATCCACCCGACCAGCATGACACGCCGGCATGGCACGGCTTAGTCGGTTACCCGCCTGCGGGTAGGCCCAGCCGTGTCGTCAACGCCCAGACGCCGGCTGGGTCGAGGCGGACCTCGCCGGTGGCGACCCACCACAGGCGGGCCACGTCGTCGGCCTCCGAGGGCAGCGACTTCAGCCAGGCAAGGGCCTCGACCGCCTCCTGACGGTGGCCGTCACACCAGGCGTCGGTGCCGACGGCGGCCGCGCAGCGGCGCCCCAGGAAGACCGGGCCGGCCTGAAGTGGCGCTTCAGCGCTGTAGGCCGCAGCAGTCGGCCCACAGGTGGCGGTCAGCCGCGCTTCGACACCGCACCGGTCGCACTCGCCGGCCTCCACCGCGGCCGGCCCAAGGTCGGGATGGTCCAGCCAGGGATAGCGGCGGCGCAAGGCACGCCGCAGCCCTGGCTTGTCCAGCGGCACCCTTGCTCCTTCCATCGCCCGGATCGGTCATGTCCCAGCAACGGGCTAGCCTGACCCATCCGGCGCACGGAGGCGACATGAACGGCACGGTGACCATCGGCGGAGGCGACAGTCAGGTGACTGCGCAGCTGACCTTTCCGCCGGGCGGCGGCGGGCCGGGGGTCATCGTGATCCACGACTGGTTCGGGCTGCTGCCCCATATCGGCAGTCGCTGCCAGGACCTGGCCGACGCCGGGTTCGTGGCGCTGGCGCTGGATCTGTACGACGGGCGCACCACCACCGACACCGCCCAGGCGGAGGCCTGGAGGGACGGACTGAGCGGGGATCGAGTCATGCGCCAGCTGCGCGCGGCCGTCGCCCACCTTCGCGACCACGCCGCGGTGACGCCCGACCGCGTGGGCCTGCTCGGCTACTCCATGGGCGGCTCCCTGGCGTTGCAGATGGCCACCCAGGTCGATCTCGAGGCAGTCGTCGCCTACTACGCGATCTTGAGCGACGACCAGTTCGCGCCGCTGCGCGGGCCGGCGATGGTGCACCTCGCCGAGCACGACGACTGGGAATCACCCGACGCGCCGCAGAAGTTCTTCGCCGCGGTGGCCAACGCCGGCGGCAGCGTCGAACATCCCGCTCATCGCGGCACCGAGCACTCCTTCGCCAACGCCGACGTGCCTGCCACCTACGCTGCGCAGGCTGACCACGACGCCTGGGCAGCCACGGTGGACTTTCTCGGCCGCCACCTGCGCTGACCCTATGGAACTCACCACCCTCCGCCGGCGTCGAACTGGCGACGCACACTCAGGAGGAATTCGTGGAAAGCTGCCGCTGTCGCACATCGCTACGGACGGCGTGGCTGGTGGGCGTGGCGCTGCTGCTGGCCGGCTGCGCCTCTGCCGGTCCACAGGCGGGCACCCGCACCTCGACGCCTGGCGCCACCGCCACGCCCAGCCCCACGGCCACGCCGATCCCCACGCCAACCGCCTCGGCTACGCCGTCCGCCGCCGCCACGCCGTCCCCCACCGAGGAGAGCGCCATGGTGCCTGCCGAGCTGCTAGAGCAACTGACCGCCGACGTAGCGACGCGCAGTGGGGTGGATGCCGCGGCCGTCCGCGTGGTCAGTGCGCAGGCCAGGACCTTCCCCGACGGCTCGCTGGGCTGTCCGCAGCCGGGCCAGCAGTACACCCAGGCGCTGGTCGACGGCTACCAGGTCGTGCTGGAGGCACAGGGCCGCAGCTATGACTACCGCGCGTCACAGCGTGGCGGGTTCCGGCTCTGCGAACCGGGCGTGCGCCGCCGGCCCTGACCATTCGACCCAAGCCCTGCTCGCAGCGAGGGCGCCGCCGCGGACAGCGACAACCGGCCGGCAGGCAGCGACACCGCCGCACAGTGTCCGCCGTGCTCGCCGCCTGCCACACTTTGGGAGATGAGCCGCCGCGACCCCGACGACCGGGCGGAGGACGAGGCCTACGAGGAGCTGGCGGCCCGCGACCTGCTGCGCGGCCGCGACCTCGCCGATGTCGCCTTGGAGCTGCTGCACCGCGGCGACGAGGTGGCGGTGCAGGCAGCGGGGCGACGCTTTACCGGGACCCTGATCCACGCCGCCGGCAACGTCGCCTGCTTGGGCACGGCGCTGGGCACCGTCGATCTGCACGTCGACTCGGTGACCACCTGGCAGGTGCTCATCCGCCACCGCCGAGGCGGCCTCGGACGTGCTGGCGGCGCGACGTCGTTCAAGGCCCGACTGCGCGAGCACGAGGCCGTCGGCACGATGCTGCATCTGGGCGTCGCTTCGCCCGACGATACGCTGGTCGCTCGACTTGTGGCGGTGGCCACTGACCACGTGGTGGCCGACGAACCGGACGGCAGCCGCTGGTTCGTCCCCTTGGTCCGGCTCGCGTGGGTGCTACCGGTCCGAACGTGACGCCGGGTGACTACCGGTCCGAACGTGACGCCGCCTGCGGCGACGAACCCCGCGGGACATCGGGGTCGCCGACGGGCTGGCCTCGCAGCCAGTCGAGAATCTCGTCCTTGAGGTAGCGGAACGTGCGGCCGTTGGGCCCGAGCCGGTGCGCGGGCAGCACGCCTTCGCGCGACAGCTTGCGCACGTAGTCAATGTTCAGCCGCAGCAAGCGCGCGACTTGCGCGGCGTCCAACACCTGTGGGTAGTCGTCGCGATCATCAGCCATGTTGACCGACGCTAGCAGACGACGACAGCAATAACATGGTGTTGTCCACACTGACGGGTGTTCGGCCATCTTGGCGGCTGAAGACCGGTGTCGACAAGGCTTGAGCGCTATCCACAAGGCGAGAAATGCGCTCTTGTGGAACGGCGAGACCTTGTTTACCTTCCCGAGGCTGTTGCCGCCACCGAGGGGGAGTGTGGCCGTCACCGAGTTGTCGCGTGGTTCCGGCGCCGCCGGGACCAGCCCGGCGACCTCGCGACCACGCTGGGCGGGTCGGTTGTCGGCCGGACACGTGTTGATGGTGGTGGCGGCGGTCGTGGCGGGGCTGTTGAACCTGGTGGCGCTGCGGTCCGGGGATGATCGGGTGGCGGTTGCCGTCCTGGCTGCCCCCGTCGCTGTCGGCGAGCTGGTCGACGCCGACGCGTTGCGCTACGAACCCCTCGGCGCCAGCCGTTCTCTGCAGGGCTCGCTGGTGACCGAGGCCGTGGCTGCCGCGGGCGGCGACTGGATCGCCGTTCGCGACCTGCAAGCCGGCGACCTCCTGCGCCGCAGCGACCTGCGGAGCAACGCCGCGCCCGACGGCCAGCGGGCGATGAGCATCCCGGTGGACCCGGCGCATGCCGCCGGCGGCGCGTTGCGCGTCGGCGACCGTGTCGATGTGATCGACGTGATCGACGACCGCGCCGCGTACGTGCTCACGGGCGCGGAGGTGCTGGCCGTCACCGGTGACGGGGCGGGCGGGCTCGGCGGGATCGGCAGTTTCAGCATCACGGTGGCCGTGGACGCCGACGCCGCACTGCGACTGGTCCTTGCCATCCGCTCGGAGTCCGTCGACGTGGTGCGATCCACCGGCGCAACACCTGCTCCTGCCGCTGGGCAGCTGGAGGCGGACCGGTAGATGTTCGAGCCGCAGATCGTCCTCGCCGCGTCACCACGGGAATGGGCGCAGCGCCTGCATCGCCACGTCGCCGACCACGGCGGCGGTCGCGTTCGCGCCACGGTCCTGCATCCACACGAGGCGCTGGCCGAGCACTGCGACGTCTTCGTGGCCGACGACACGACCTCGTTCCTGTCACGACACCTCGTGAGCTCGCTGCAGCACCTCGACCGCCGAGTTCTGGGCGTCTACGACGGGGACGACGCCGCGGGCAAAGGCGAACTGCTGGATCTGGGCGTCGATGACGTGATTGCCCGGGATGCGCCGGCGGGTGAGTTCGTCCAGATCATTGCGGCACTGGCCCAGGGGGCCGGCTCGGACGAGTTCACGCGCATGGTCGCCGCCCTCGAGCCCGCCGCGCCTGCTCCGCCCGAGCTTGGGCCCACGACGGCCAAGATCGGCCGCCTTCTCGCGGTCGGAGCCCCACCAGGTGGGTGCGGCGCCACCGAGGTCGCCCTCGCCCTGGCCGCGGCCGCCGGACGGCACGGGCATCGCACCGTCCTGGTCGACGCCGACGAGACCGCCCCGGCGCTGGCCCAGCGTCTCGGCGTCCGTCCCTATCCCAACCTTCGTTCCGCCGTGGCCGCGGTCGAGCACCACGACGGCATCCTGGAAGACAGCCTCGTCCCGACGCAGGCCGGGTTTGCGGTTCTGCCGGGACTGAGCGCCCCTCGCGACTGGACCCACGTCCGGCCCAGCGAGGTCACCGATGTCGCCGAGCGATTGCTGTCCCTGCCCGTGGACGTCATCGCCAACCTGGGTTCCCGATTAGAAGACCTGGGCGCCCACGGTCCCAGCCGCTACGGCGTCAGCAGGGCGCTGCTGGCCCGCGCCGACAGCCTGCTCGGCGTTGGCCTGCCGAGTCCCGTGGGCGTTGCACGGCTGTTGAGCTGGCTGGCGCAGGCTCGTTCGATCGCGCCCCGCACACCGGTCCGCGTGGCCTTCAACCGCACGCCGCCGTCGCGCTTCCGGCGTAGCGAGGTGGAGCGGGAGGTTCGTCGCGTGCTGAACCCGGCGGAGCTGACGTTCCTGCCGGAGGACGCACGGGTCACGCAGGCCGGATGGGATGGCGGCGTCGTGAGCGACGGCCCGTTCAACCGGGCCGTGCAGCCGCTGGCGGCGACCATGTTGGGACTCCACGGCTCGGGACGCCGTCGGCTGGCGGGCCGGCGATGACGGTGCTCGCCGTCGGGGCCTACGACCGCATCCGCAGCGACGCGATCAGCGCCATCGAGCGCGACCGGCTCGACCCGGCAGACGACGTCGACGGTGTGCGCGCCGCCGTGGTGTCGGCGGTCGAGGGTTACCAACGACGCGCTCACCTCGGCGACGGCGCAGCCCTGCGCGACCCGCCGGACATGGTGGCTCGGCTGCTGCGTTCCATCACCGAGTACGGGCCGATGACGGAGCTGTTGGCCAGATCTGACGTCGAGGAGGTGTTCATCGAAGGCGCCCGCGTCTCCTACATCGACGGTTCCGGGCGCCTGCAAGGCCTGTCGGCGCCGGCCACGGAGGACGAGAACCGGCAGGTGGTCGACCGGCTCCTCGGCGGCACGCAACGCCATCTCGACGCGGGCAATCCTTTGGTGCAGGCGCGGGTTCTGCAGGGCCAGGCGCGGCTGACCGCCGCCATCCCGCCGGTGGCCGACGCGCTGTCGGCCACCATCAGGCGGCACACGCTGCGCCGCGAGACGCTGCCCGGCTTGCTCGATCGCGGGACGCTGTCACCGGGTGCCGCGGGCCTGTTGTGGGCAGCCATGCAGACCACCAGCAGTCTGCTGGTCTCGGGACCGCCGGGGGCCGGGAAGACCTCGCTGCTGTCGGCGCTGCTCGCCGCGGCACCGTCCAGCCACTGCATCCGCTGCTGCGAGGAGATCCGTGAGCTGCACGTACCGCTGACGCACGGCTCCTTCTATGAGGCCCGCCCACCCGGCATGGACGGGACCGCCGAGGTTTCGCTGCGCGACCTGGTCAAGTTCGTCTTGGCCATGCGCCCTGACCACATCGTCGTGGGGGAGGTGCGCGGCTCGGAGGCCTTCGAGTTGACGCGCGCGGTCAACGCCGGCTGCGGCTTCAGTTGCACCGTGCACGCGAACTCGGCCCGCGACGCGCTCAACGCCCTCGTCAACGCGGCCATCATGGCCGGGGAGAACGTGCAGGAGCCCATCGTGCGCAAGGTCTTCGCCTCGGCGATCGACCTGGTCGTCCACTGCGATCTGGAGGACGCCAACCGTGCGGATCCCGCGCGCGGGCTGCGGCGCCAGGTCATGGAGATCATCGCCGTGGTCCCATCCTTGCACGACGACTTCTCGACCGAGCCGATCTTTGCTCGCGAGCACATCGGCGGCCCACTGGAGTGGACCGGCATCCTGCCACCGACCGCTGACCACATCGAGCGTGCACTGCCGCCCGAGCTGACGGTGCGCGGCCTGCTGGAAAGCGGGAGTTGGCCGCGGTGAGGCTACTGGCCGCGCTGGCGACTGCGACCACCGTGTACCTGTTCGGTGCGGTGGCGACCGGTCGGGCTCCGCGGCTGCGACGGCGGCACGCTGACAATGGCGCGGCGCGGGCGGCCCGCGCCCAGTGGTTCCAGCAGGCTGGGGTCGCCACGACACCCGGGCGCTTTGCGGCGGCCTGCGCAACGCTGGGCGGCGGGGTGGCGTTGGCGATCACCACCGTGACCGACACCCCGGTCGTCGCCGTGGTGCCGGCGGTGTCGGCGGCACTGCTGCCGCGCATGGTGCTGGCCCGCCGGCGGACGCGACGTCTGCGGGCCGTACAGGAAGCCTGGCCCGACGGGCTGCGGGAGATCCACGCCGCCATCGCCGCGGGCATGTCGCTGCCGCAGGCTGTGACCGCCCTTGCCGATCACGGCCCTGCGGCTTTGCGGATCGCCTTCGCCCGCTTCCCAGCGCTGCTACGCACGGTGGGCATGGTGACAGCACTGGAGATCGTCAAGGCGGAGGTGGCCGACCCCACCACGGATCGGGTCGTCGAGATCCTGATCTTGGCCCATGAGCGCGGCGGACGCATCGTGAGCGACATCTTGCGTGACCTGGCGGACGCTACCGCCGCGGACGTCCGCACCCTGGAGCAGATCACCACCGACGCGCTCGAGCAGAAGATCAACGCGCGTGCGGTGTTCGTGCTGCCGTGGATCGTGCTGCTGACGTTGACCGCCAAGCCGGGCCCGTTCCGGGACTTCTACCAGTCATCCGGCGGTCTGGGGGTGGTCGCCGTGGCCGCACTGCTCAGCCTCGCCGGCGCCGCGGTTGCTGGCCGCCTGGCACGCGAGCCGCTGGAGTCCCGTGTCCTTGCTGGACCGGACAGGGCGGCGCGATGAGCCTTGCCGCCTTCCTCGCAGCCGGAGCCTGCGCGGCTGCCGCCGCCCTGACCGTGCGGCTCGTGGTGCCACCGACACCGCGGCTGGCCGCCCGGGTGCGGCCCTACACCGCGGCAGCGCGGTCTGCCCTTGGCGCCCCACCCGAGGTGGCGGTGGCGCGCGCGGATGGCCTCAGCAGCAGCGTGGCTGTGGTCGCCGGCGACCTCGTCCGCGCGCTCGCTGGGCGGCTGGGCCGGGTGATCGACCGTGGGGGCGACGAGGCGCTGCTGCTGCGGCTGCGCCAGGCGGGGGTCGACCTTGACCTCCCGGTGGTCGGCCGGCTGCAGGCGTACCGTCTGCGGCAGCTGCGCCAGGCGGTGACCTGGACCGCGTTGCTGGCCGGCGTCGGTCTCGTCACGGGACAGGGCGCCGCCACGGTGCTGGTGCTCGCCGGCCTCGGACTTGGTTACGGCATGTCGCGGGAGCGCGCGCGAGTCGACAAGGCGATCGCAGACCGGCGCCTGCGGATGCAGGTCGAGCTGTACACCGTCAACCAGCTGCTGGCCATGAGCGTGCGCGTCGGCGGTGTTGTGCAAGCGCTGCAGCGGGTCGTCGCCCGCGGTCAGGGCACCGTGGTCGACGAGTTGAGCGAGGTGCTCAACGCCCACCGGGGCGGGCGGCGGATCGCCGCGGCGCTGGAGCAGGCGGCGGCGACCACCCCCGAGGTGCACGCCGCGAGGACCTACCGCTTACTGTCGCGCGGCGTGGAGTACGGCACCGATCTGGCCGAGGCGTTGCGCGACCTCAGCGAGGAGATCCGCAGCGAGCGCGTCGAGGCGCTCAAGCGGACCGCGACCAAGCGCCGGGCGGCCATGCTGTTGCCGATCATCGGCGTGCTGGCTCCCGTGATGTTGCTGTTCGTGGCGGCGCCGTTGCCGTCAATCGTCTTCGGAGGGCGCTGAGGCGCCGTCCCTTACCTTGGAGAGAGCCGTGGAACGACTGCGACGAGAAGACGGAGGGTTCAGCACCGCCGAGCTGCTGGGCAATGCCGCACTCGGCATCGCCGCCCTGGTGGCGATCTGGGCGCTGATGCAGGGGTTGGGCGTCGACATCATCGACTGGATCGGTGCGCAGCTCGGGGTCTGACGGCCAGGATGGCTTTGTGACCATCCAGCATCTGCTGGCCGTCGGCCTGTCCTTGGTGCTGCTGGCCAGCCTGGCCAACCTGCTGGTGTTCTCGTACGGGCGCGGGGTCGTGCGCGCGGCGCTCGATGAGGGGGTACGGGCCGGATCCCGCGCTGGCGCCTCGTCCAGCGAGTGCCAAGCGAGAAGCGAGGCGGTGCTCGGCGACCTGCTTTCGGGCTCCCTGGGCCAAGGCGTCGAGGTGCGTTGTTCCCGCCGGGAGGCCTCCGTCACCGCGAGCGCCCAGGCGTCCTTTCCGGCGTGGGCGCCGCTGATTCCCAGCTGGTCGTTCACGGTCACCGCCGAGGCCGTGGCGGAGCCCGCCGGATGATGCTCACTCGTGCGTCGGTCGAACCCGAGCAAGGCAGCGTCGCGGTCGAACTCTCCTTGGGCATCGGCTTGCTGGTGCTGCCCATGGCGCTCCTCGTCTTGCTGCTGCCCACGTGGCTGGAACGCCAGTCCATGGCTCGAGTGGCGGCACAGGAGGCGGCGCGCAGCGTGGTCGTGGCGGCTGATCCGCAGCAAGCTGGCACGATCGCCTCCCAGGTTGTGACCCGCATCGCCGTCAACTACGGGCTGCCCGCGGAGGCGATCACCGTACGGATATCGGGCGGCCTCGACCGTGGGCAGGTGGTGACCGCCACGGTGTCGGTCGACATGCCCGCAACCAACTTCCCTGGGCTTACCGAGGTCGGCGGCTTCAGCTACACGACCGCGCACCGAGAGGTCATCGACCCGTACCGGAGCCTGCCATGAGCTCCGACGACGGCAGCATCACGCTGTGGCTGCTCGGCGTTGTCCTCATCATCCTGGCTTTGGGAGGCCTGGCCATCGACCTGTGGCGCGGCTTCGGCGAACGGCGCGCCCTCGCGGCGATCGCCGACAGCGCAGCCATCGCGGGTGCGGCGGCCCTGGACGAGGCAGCGTTCCGAAACGACGGCAGGGTGCGCCTTGATCCTGCGGCCGCCGAATCGCTGGCCACGCGCAGCGTGCGATCACAGCCCGACAACGCAGCGATGACCGACTTCTCGGCGGCCGCCACCGCCGATCAGGTCACGGTGGTCGTTGGGGGCACGGTCGAGCTGACGCTGCTGCGGCTGCTGGCCCCCGACCGAGGTCCGCTGCGCATCAGCGTCCGTGCGACCGTGACACCCCGCGGCTCGCCATGACCTGCGGCGGACAGGCGCTCAGGGTCGCTGCAGCGGGGGCAACGTGATCACCTCGCCGGGATGGATGACGTCGGGGTCCTCCGAGCGCAGCGATGGGATCGCCGCCTCGACCAGTCGCACCCAGTAGCCGGCGACCGCCACCGTCGAGTCGTCTGCGCGCTGCGCCGCCACGTGCTGCTGCGCGATGGTCCAAAGACTGTCGCCAAGGCGAACCCGGTAAGGGTCCGGCGGCTGGTCACCTGCGGGTTGCGATGCGACAACCGCCCGGCGTCCACCCGCGGCGGCCTGTCGATCGGCTGGCGGGCCGGAGATCCGCGAGGCAGGTCGGGGTCGCCCACGGTCGTTCTCGGCGCTGTTGGGCGATCGCGGCTCCTGCGACAGCGCGTTGCGGTGAGAACCGGAGCGATCATCGTCCATCGTTGACACCGCGGCGGCGTCGGGCGGGACCACGACCGGTTCCGCGCGGGCTGCCGCCGGGCCGAGGACAAGGCCGGCACTCAATCCGGCGGCTGCGGCGCGCTGCGCCAACCGACGGACCACCGGCAACGCCAGGCCGTCGGCCAGGCGGACCGCCCCGCGAGCACCCGACAGTCGTGCCAGCAGGCACAGCACCGTGCTGGCCAGCAGCCACCAGGCCACCGCCAGTGCCGCCGACCGCAGTACCGCCACCAGGGCATCCTCGGCAGGGGTGACGCGCAGCCACCAGGCGAGCTCGTGCCAGCCCAC
Source organism: Actinomycetota bacterium (assembly GCA_030858885.1). The sequence goes on along the minus strand of JALZLC010000204.1, from coordinate 841 downwards.
GACCAGGAACGGCACACGGCCCAGCCGGTGCAGCGCCAGCACGCTTGCGGCCTGGGCCGCCAGCACGCACAGCAGCCGCAGGCAGCACTTCAGGCGGGGATGATTCATCCAGCAACCGTAGGGGGTCAGCAGCAGGCTGGACGGCCGCTCGTCGTCACCTGTGGATATCGGCATCGCCGCCGCGCGCCGTGGATCCACCCGGCTGCTGGACCGCACCAGCGGGCGCATACTGCACGGCATGCGACCCACCGAGCAGCTGTTCGCCACCGACGCCTACCTGCGCACCTTCGAGGCCACCGTCGTCGACCACGACCCCGAGCAGCATCGCGTCGCGTTGGGCCGGACCGCCTTCTACCCGGGAGGAGGCGGCCAGCCGCATGACCTCGGCGAGCTGCGCTGGAGCGACGGCCGCGGGGCCGTCGTCAAGGTCAGCCGCGACGGTGCGCTGGTGTGGCACTGGCTGGGCGACGGCGACCCGCTACCAGCGCCCGGATTCGACGTGGAGGGCGCGCTGGACTGGCAGCGCCGCCACCAGCTGATGCGCACCCACACCGCCCTGCACATCCTGTGCGGCGTGATCTGGGCCGACTACGGAGTGGCGGTGACCGGCGGCAACATGAAGCCCGGCGAGGGACGGCTGGACTTCGAGCTCGACGCCATGTCGGCCGAGCTGGGCGCCTGGGCCGAGCGCCGCGTCAACCAGGAGATCGAGCGCGCGCGCGAGGTGCTGGTGGCCTTCGTCGACCGGGGTGAGGCCAGCACCGATCCAGCCCTGATCCGCACCAAGGCCGACCTCATTCCCGCCGCGGTCAACCCCCTGCGAGTCATCGACATCGTGGGG
>JALZLC010000188.1 GCA_030858885.1 Actinomycetota bacterium | reverse complement strand
ACCTTCATCCTGCCGTTGACCCTGCTCGCCGGCTGGGAGCAGTCCGAGCGCGTCAAGGGCTACTACGCGTGCCTGCTGAGCATGGAGGCTGCCCTCGTCGGGGTGTTCCTGGCCTTGGACCTGGTGCTGTTCTACGTGTTCTTCGAGGCCATGCTCGTGCCGATGTACGCGCTGATCGGCATCTGGGGTAGCGCCAACCGTCGCTACGCCGCCGTCAAGTTCTTCCTCTACACGCTGGTCGGCGGGTTGTTCATGCTGGTGGCGATCCTGTACCTGTACTTCGAGGGCGGAGCACAGTCCTTCGGTTACGAAGAGTTGCTGGCCGTGAGCCTGACGCCGACCGAGCAGGCGCTGCTGTTCGTCTGCTTCTTCGCCGCCTTCGCCATCAAGGTGCCGCTGTTCCCCTTTCACACCTGGCTGCCCGATGCGCACACCGAGGCGCCGACCGTCGGCTCCGTGGTGCTGGCAGCCGTCATGCTGAAGATCGGCAGCTACGGCTTCCTGCGCTACTCGCTGCCGTTCTTCCCCGAGGCGACGCAGCGCTTCGCGCCGATCCTGCTGGCGTTGGGCGTCATCGGCGTGCTGTACGGGGCGCTGGTGGCGATGATGCAGCGCGATATCAAACGGCTGGTCGCCTACTCGTCGGTGGCGCACCTCGGCTTCGTGGTGATTGGCATTTTCGCGCTGCATCCCACCGGGGCCTCGGGGTCCGTGGTGCAGATGATCAACCACGGCCTGTCGACCGGCGCGCTGTTCCTGCTCATCGGTTTCCTGTACGACCGCACCCACAGCCGCGAGATCGCCGGCTACAGCGGGTTGCTGCGGGCCACCCCGGTCTTCGGCGGGATCTTCCTGGTCGTGGTCATGAGCTCGATCGCCCTACCCGGGCTCAACGGATTCACTGGTGAGTTCCCGATCCTGCTCGGGGCCTTCCAGACCGTGCCATGGGCGGCGGTGGCGGCGTCCTTCGGGGTGATCCTGGCGGCGCTGTACCTGCTGTGGCCCTACCAGCGCATGTTCCACGGTCCCGTCGACGGCCTGGCGGTCGGTCTGCGCGACCTGCGCGCCCGCGAGATCGTGATCATGGTGCCCTTGGTCGCGCTGATCCTGGCGATCGGGCTGTATCCCAAGCCGCTGTACGACCGTATCAACCCGTCCGTGTCCAACGTCGTCGCCGACGTGATCCAGCGCGCCGACATTGCCACGGCGAACGTCGCGGCCTCCCAGGAAGGCGAGTAGGTGCCGGCGATGACGGTCCTGGCCCAGGTCGAGGAGCTGCCGGTCAACATTCCCGATATCGCCTGGGCGGCGATCAGCCCGGAGCTGGTGCTGTTCGGGGTTGGGATTCTGGCGCTGCTGCTCGACACCGCGGGGCTCCAGCGGCTGCAGGCGTCCTTCGTGGTCTTCGGTGTCCTGGTGGCCGGGGCCGTCTTCGCCTCCCTGCAGACCGGCAACGTCGTCCTGTGCGCCCTGGTCGGTCTTGCCGGTGTCACCCAGTTCGCGCTGACGGCCATCTGGCGGAACCGGCCACGGATGCTCAGCGCGATCATCACGTCACTGGGCTTCATCGGCGGGCTCGGCGTCACTGCCTGGCAGTGGGTGACCTATGCGGGCGGGGCGTTCGCCGTCAGCAGCTCGGGGGTGCAGCTGCCGCTCATCGCCACCCAGAGCGTGATCGGCGACATGGTCGCCGTCGACGGGGTGGCCTTGTTCAGCCGCTTCACGATCTGCCTCGCTGGGCTGATCACCGTGCCGCTGGGTTACAGCTACGCCGAGGACCGGCGCATTCACCGGGGCGAGTACTACCCGTTGCTGCTGTTCGCCGCCACCGGCATGACCCTGCTGGCCGCCAGCGCCGACCTGATCATGGTCTTCATGTCGATCGAGATCCTGTCGCTGTCGCTGTACATCCTCACCGGCTTCGCGCGGCGGGACCTGCGCAGCCAGGAGGCGGCCTTCAAGTACTTCCTGCTGGGCGCCTTTTCCTCCGCCCTGTTGCTGTACGGCGTGGCGCTGGTTTACGGCGTCACCGGCTCCACCAACATCGCCGAGGCCGGGCAGGCCTTCAGTGTCCTGAGCGTCGACCGCGGCCTGACCCTGGCCGCGATGGCGCTGCTGCTCGTCGGCTTCGCCTTCAAGACGGCCCTGGTGCCGTTTCACATGTGGACGCCCGACGTCTACCAGGGTGCGCCGACGCCGGTGACCGGATTCATGGCCGCGGCCACCAAGGCGGCCGCTTTCGCCGCCTTCGTGCGCGTTTTCGTGGGTGGCTTTGCCGCGCTGAGCTGGTCGTGGGCCCCGGTCTTCTGGGTGATCGCGGTACTGACGATGCTGGGCGGCGCCGTGCTGGCCGTGGTGCAGAACGACCTCAAGCGCATGCTCGGCTACTCGGCGGTCGCCCACGCCGGCTACGTCCTCATCGGGCTGCTGGCGGTCAGCCGCGCCGGCGTCAGCGGCGTGCTGCTGTACCTGCTCATCTACGCGCTGATGAGCCTTGGCTCGTTCGGGGTGCTGTCGCTGCTCGAGCGGCGCGGTCACAAGGCGATGGCCATGGACGACCTGCGGGGCATCGGCCGCCGCTACCCGGTGCCTGCAGGGATGATGGCGTTGTTCCTGCTGTCGCTGGCCGGCATCCCGCCCACCGCCGGGTTCACAGCCAAGTTCGCGGTGTTTCGCGCCGGGATCGAGGCGGGCCTGTCCTCGCTGGTCGTGGTGGCGGTGATCTCCAGTGTGATCGCCGCCTTCTTCTACGTCCGGGTCATCGTCATCATGTTCATGGACGAAGAGCCTGCCGGCGCCGAGCTCGACCCACCGCTTGACCTCACGGCCGGGCTGATCACCGGACTGGTATCCACGGCCGCCACGGTCGTCGTGCTCGGCGTCTTCCCGGGCGTCTTCGTCGATCTGGCCAGCCAGGCCGCCTCCTTCGCGGGCTAGCGATGGCCATCTCACAAGCCGCCGTCGACGCGCTGGCCCGCAAGGGCGCGGAGCGCGGTGTTGACCTGCGGCCCGGGTTGGAGCTGGTCGAGGCTCGGATCCGCCAGGTGGTGGCGACCGAGCTGCCCTTCGTCGAGGAGACCTCCCGCTACCTGGTGGAGGCGGGCGGGAAGCGCTTCCGCCCGATGCTGGTGCTGCTGTCGGGGATGGTCGGCGGTGCCGATCCCGCTGATCCCGATCTGGTCGACGCCGCGGTCGTCGTCGAGCTGGTGCAGGCCTCGACGCTGTACCACGACGACGTCATCGACGCCGCCGACGTCCGTCGTGGTCTTCCGGCCGCACATGTCAAGTGGTCCAACACGGTGGCGATCCTGACGGGCGACTTTCTGCTGGCGCGCGCCTCGGAGCTGTCCGCCGCGCTGGGCGTCGAGGTCACCCAGATCATGGCCCGCACCATCGCCGACCTGTGCCAGGGCCAAATCCGCGAAGTGCAGGGTTCGGGAACGGCGGCGCTGCACCACGCCGAACCGGTGGTCGCCGACCGCGACCACTACCTGCGGGTCATCCGGGAGAAGACCGCGTCGCTGATCGCGTCGTCTTGCCGCCTCGGTGCCCTGCTGTCCGGCCAGTCCCGTGCCGACATCGAGGTCCTGACCGAGTTCGGCTGGCACCTGGGGATGAGCTTCCAGCTCGCCGACGACGTCCTGGACGTGGCCAGCGAGGGTGACGCCGGCAAGCCCGCCGGTGCCGACCTGCGCGAAGGAGTGCGCACCCTGCCGGTGCTGCTCGCACTGGAGCAAGAGGGGCCCAACTCCAAGCTGGCGGCGCTGGTGGACGACCCGACCGACGAGCACGTGACGGTCGCGCTGGA
>JALZLC010000158.1 GCA_030858885.1 Actinomycetota bacterium | reverse complement strand
GTCAGTCGGCCGGGATCCGCAGGACATAGTCGTCGGCGGCGTCGTCCCACTGCATGTCGATCAGCCCTCGCGTGCGGGCGGCCTTGCAGAACTGCAGGAAGCCGCCGAAGCCGAACGCCTTCTCGCTGAAGTCGGGACGGCGTTTGCGCAGCTGGTCCTTGAGGCCCGACAGCGGCGGCGGACCGCTGGTGCGCTCCAGCTCGGCGACGACATCGCGGAGCAGCGAGAAGGCGCTGTCCTCACCGCTGGACTCCTCGGGGAAGCCGATCTCGGGATCACCCTTGGCCGAACCGGTCGACAGCTCGATGATCTTGCGGTCCTCCAGGTGCCGCAGCAGCTCGCCGAACGCGCGGAAGCCGTAGTCGGCCTCCGAGAAGGTCGGGTCCTTGCGCAGGAGCGCGCGCTTGAGTGTCGACGCCAGCACCGCGCCGCCGGAGCTGCGTTGCAGGCCCGAAAGGGTCTGGGTCACCAGCCGGGCGAGGTCAGTGGGCTCGGTCTGCGGCGTGACCTCCTCGGCGACCTCGTCGATGGGGGGCTCTGCGGGCGGGGGCTGCACGGCTGGCACCGTCGCGGGGGGCCGACCGGAGCTGCGGGCACCCCGCCGCCCGCCGCTGTCGCGCTTTGGCCGGTTGGCCGGGACGTTGACGCCCTCCAGGCGCTCGTAGAACAGGAACTCGTCACAGGCCGGCGGCAGCATCCGCGACGTCGACGCCTCCAGCCCTACGCCAATGACCCGGCGGTTGAGCTCCCGCAGCTTGCCGACCAGCGGCGTGAAGTCGCTGTCACCGGTGCCGATCACGAACGTCGTGATGTAGTCACGCTCGAAGCACAGCTCGATGGCATCCACCGCCATCTTGATGTCAGCAGCGTTCTTGCGGACGGCGCCGAGCCGCTGGGGGATCTCGATCAGCTCGACGTGCTGCATCGTCAGCATCCGCCGGTCCTCGTCGAAGTAGGACCAGTCGGCGTAGGCGCGCCGCACGACCACGCGCCCGCGTTCGGCGAGCGCGTCGGCCAGCGGTCGCAGGTCGAAGGTCATCCCGCCGAGGTCGTCACGGGCTCCGATCGCCAGGTTCTCGTAGTCCAGGAACAGCGCGATGCGTTCTTCGTCGGTCGTCATGCCCGGATGCTAGTGCAGCCTCGTCAATCGGCGGCAAGCGCGGGGTGAAGGGCCGCCCTGCCGGGACGGCCGACGGTGGACACGACGACCCCCGCGAGGATCACCGCGCAGCCGACGAGCTGGATCAGCGACGGCGACTCCGCGAGCAGGACGGCACCCAGGAACAAGGCGCCGATGGGCTGCAGCAGCAGCAGCATCGACGTGACCGCCGCCGGCAGGCGCGGCAGCGACGACGAGATGAGCATCCACCCCACCACCTGCGACGACAGCGCCAGGGTGACCAGCCACCCGTGGGCCGGCCATGTCGGGGTCAGCACCAGGTCGCCGAGCACGAGGCCGGCGATCACACAGACCAGGGCAGCCACCACCGTCGCGTCCAGCAGCGGCCCCGCCGGCCGGCGCACGTCGACCGATCCCTGCCGCAGGACCAGGATGAACGCGGCGTAGGACAGCGAGGTCGCCACACCGAAGATCACCCCGAGTCCCGGATCGGCGCCGTAGGCACCCCCGCCGACCACGCCCGAGATCAGCACCACCCCGGTGAGGACCACGGGCACCGCCAGGAACAGGCTGCGCGCGGGGCGTTCGCCCAGCACCGCCCACGCAGCCAGGCCGACGACGACGACCTGGAGGTTGCCCAGCACCGTGGCCAACCCGCCGCCCACGGCGTTGATGGTGTGGTGCCACAGGATCAGGTCGCCGGCGAAGCACACGCCTGCGATCGCGGCAAGCTTGCGCCCACGTGCCGGGCGCTGACCGAAGCGCCGGTGTTCGGCCAGCGCCAGCAGCGCGAGCGCCGGCACCGCATAGGCGCAACGGAAGACGGCCGCCGTAGTGGGAGACACATCGGCGAAGCGGACCAACGTGCCGGAGAAGGCGATGAACACCGCGCCGGCGATCGCAGTGCCGATGGGACGCTCGGCGATCCGCTCCACGCCCGAGCCGTCTCCCATCCCGTGCGGCGACACACCGCTCGTCATGACCGTCTACAGTTACGGTCCTGACGGTATGTGCTGAGGGAAAGGGCAGTCAACTTGACCCTGAGCTTCGACACGACGCACGCACTGGGGACCGCGGTCGCCCTCGTCAACTCCCTGGACCCCACCACCGGCGAGGATCGGCTGGAGACCCCTTCGACGCTTCGACACTTCCTGCGGCAACACGATTTCTCCGCTGTGGGGACCCTGAGGGCCGAGGACGTGGAGGCGGTCCGGGCGCTGCGGGATCGCGTTCGCACCGTGTTCGAGTCGAGCGAGCTGGCCGCAGCGGTGGCGCTGGTGAACACGCTGGTCGCCGAGGCCTCGGCCCTACCCCAGCTCGTCGACCACGACGGCGAGCCGTGGCACCTGCACTACACGCCGCATGGCGCCGCGCTGGTCGACCGTCTGGCGGCCGAGTCGGGCATGGCGCTGGCGATTCTGATTCGCGACGAAGGCTTGGAGCGGCTTCGCATCTGTGAGGCACCGAACTGCGCCAACGCCCTGGTCGACCTGTCCCGCAACCGCTCGCGGCGCTACTGCGACGTGCAGGCCTGCGGCAACCGCGTGCACGTCGCCGCCTACCGCGCCCGCCGGCGCGCCATCGCGTCCTCGGATGGCCTGACGCGCCAGGCGTCACCACGGTGACGCGTGGCCACCCACCGCGTGGCGCCTGAGCCCCGCTACGAAGCCACCGTCGGCAGCGTCGCCGCGGCCGCCGTGGTGGTGCTGGCGGTCACGGCCGCCCTGCTCGGCGCATGGCTGCGCACTGACCCCTGGGCCCAGGGCGACCCGACGCGCGGGCTGCAGCAGCTGGACCTGCTCTACCTCGACGAGCCGGCCCCCCGCTACGAGGAGCTCGGCTTGGTGCGAGGCCGGCCCGCGCTGCTGCTGGTCTGCTCCGCTTGTCCTCGGCCCGCGGTCGACGCGCAGGTGGTATTCAGCAGCGACCCGGCGGTCGCCCGCGACTACGGGTTGCTGACGGCCGATGGAAGGGTCGGTCCTGGCTATGCGCTGATCAACGAGCGGGGGCGGGTGCGTTACCGGACCTTCGACGCCGATGCCGCCGCCCACGCCGCCGAGATTGCGGTGCTGCTGGCAGCGATGGTGCCCTCGTGAGGCGCTTGCTGATCGCCGCCGCCCTTGCCCTCGCCGGGGAGGTCTACTTGGCGTTGCGCTACGCCGAGTTCGGCGCGCTGTTCCACTACTGGCTGCACGGGTTGTGGGGCATGGCTGCCGGGTTGGCGGTGGCGGTGCTGTGGCGGTCCGCGCGCTCCCCGAAGACCGGGCCTGGTGCGCAACTCGTCGTGGCAGCGGCCGTGGGGCGGCTACTGTTCGCGGTGCCCGACGTGCTGTTTCTGGCCCTGGACACGCCCCATGCCGGCTGGATGGACGTCTTCGGCGCGCACATCAGCCTGCACTTCGTGCCGGCGCCGGTGGCCTGGGCCTACGCAGCGTTCGCCGTCGCCGTCGTCGCGGCGGCGATGGGCGCGCTGAGGCGCCGAAGGCCAGCGGCCGGCGTGGCGGTCGGCGTGGTGATCATGCTGGTCACCGGCCTGGCGGTGCGCCAACCGATGCCCCGCACGCTGGACGACGTCCGGGGTGACTCGGAGATCGCCTGGTCGTGCACGCTGCCCCCCTGAGGCATGGTGTGCCTCCCCGCGGGGCACCACCTGCTGCATGGACCTGGAACCGTTGTGGCGGGTGCTCGTCGCCGCCGCGCTCAGCATCCCGGTAGGGCTCGACCGGGAGCTGCGGGGAAAGTCCGCGGGGCTGCGGACGCACGCGGTGGTCGCCGCGGCCTCGGCGGCGCTGGGCTACCTGTCGGTGGCCACGGCGACCAGCCAGGGCGAGGACGCCACCCGCATCGCCTCGCAGGTCGTGACCGGCATCGGGTTCATGGGCGCCGGCGTCATCTTCGCCTCACAGGGCCGGGTGCACGGCCTGACGACGGCGGCCGCGCTGTGGAGCGCCATGGCAACGGGCCTGTGTGTTGGCATGGGTGCGACCGGGCCTGGCGCTAGCGCTGGTGGCGGTCACCCTGCTGTTGCTCGGCCCGGTGAACTGGGTGTCGGACGTCATGGTCTCGCGCTGGGGCACCCGTGAGCGTCAGCTGCTGATCGTGGCCGACGACCTCGCCACGATCGAGACGGCTCGTGAGCTGGTGGTCGGAGCCGGTGGGAGTCTGCGCAGCTTCAGCATTGACGAGCTGCGCTCCGGGGTTGCCGCGCAGCTGCTGGTGCGTTGCCGCGACGCGGTCGCCACCAGGATCGACACCGAGGTGCAGGCGCTGCCAGGCGTCCGTCTCACCTCGACCGGGCGCGTGGAGGACACCAACGGCTGAGGCCCATCGCGAAATGGCCGACAGGGATGCCACATGGAGCGACTGACGCCGAAGCTGATCAACTGGGCCTCGATCCTGGAGACCAAAACCCGCGAGCAGGCGGAGCAGACGGCTCGGCTGCCCTTCATCTTCCCGCACGTCGCGCTGATGCCGGACGCGCACCTCGGCATGGGCGCAACGGTGGGATCGGTGATCCCGACGCTCGGTGCCATCATCCCCGCGGCCGTCGGCGTGGACATCGGCTGCGGCATGATCGCGGTGAGGACGCAGTTCACCGCCGCGGACGCCGCCGGTCGCGAGCTTTCCAGCCTGCGCGAGGCGATCGAGGACGTCGTCCCGGTGTCTGCGGGCGTGTACAACACCCGCATCTTCGGCCCCCACACCCAGGCGCGCATCGATGCGCTGGGCTCCCGCGACGGGGAGGAGACCGCCAGCCAGCTGTCTGGCAACTGGGAGCTCCAGCTGGGAACGCTCGGCTCGGGGAACCATTTCATCGAGGTGTCCCTCGACGCGACGGACCAAGTCTGGCTATTCCTGCACTCCGGCTCGCGCGGCGTCGGCAACAAGATCGCGAGCAAGCACATCAAGATCGCCCGCGAGCTGATGCGCCGGTGGTGGATCGAGCTGCCGGACAAGGACCTGGCGTACCTGGTCGAGGGCACGGACGAGTTCTGGGCCTACATCCGCGACCTGCGCTGGGCGCAGACGTTCGCGCTGCTCAACCGCGAGGAGATGATGGACCGCGTGACCCAGCGCGTGTCCGAATGGATGGGCTCCGACGTCGTGCCCAGCGAGACGATCGACTGTCACCACAACTACACGAGCTCCGAGAAGCATTTCGGCAAGGAGGTGTGGGTCTCCCGCAAGGGAGCGATCGAGGCGAGGGCTGGCCAGCTCGGTCTGATCCCCGGCTCGATGGGCACCCGCTCCTACGTCGTGGAGGGACTCGGCAACCGCATGTCGCTGCGCTCCTCGCCGCACGGCGCCGGCCGTGAGTACTCGCGCACCGCGGCGCGTAAGGCGTTCTCGGTGGCGGACCTGCGCACGGCCATGGCGGGGATCGAGTACCGCGACACCGACGCGTTCGTGGACGAGATCCCGCAGGCGTACAAGCCCATCGACGTCGTCATGAACGACGCCAAGGACCTGGTGACGGTCCGCTACGAGCTGCGCCAGATCCTGAACGTCAAGGGCGACTGACGCCCGCGCGGCGGACGCCGAGGTGGATCACGATACCGACAGGGTTTGCGCGCGACTCGTACCTCTGGCGTGGTCGGCGTCGGCGGGCCGGCGCACCCGGTACACGAACGTTCCCCGTGTCGTCGGCCTGATGGAGAAGCTGAAGGTGCTCGTCGACGACAGCGTCGCAGTGGCGACGTCCCGCCAGACGCCGCCGACTCGACGCTGCAGACGCACCGTCTCACCGGCGTGGGCCGGCCCCACGGAACCGTTCAGCCGAACGCTGGAGCCCAAGGACAAACCGGCGGTGCGCAGCGTCGCGCTGACGCTCTGGCGGACGTTGACGGCGACCACGGGGCTACCCACGCCCAGGTGCGTGCCCGCACCCGGGAACCGCACGGTGTAGTCGACGTTCCTCCCAGGCCGGTGGTTGGTGCTGATCGCTCCCCTCGAGGAGGTGGTGACCGTCGCCGCGCGGGTCCAAGACGTTGTGCCCCGCGGCCGGACAAGCAGCCGGGCCGTCCGGCCTGCGAGGGCGGTGCCGGTCGCCGCTTCGCTCAGGTGGCCGCCGAACGTGACGCTGGTCGGGTGGGTCACGGTCCCGGTCGAGGACTCTAGCCTCAGCGCGGAGCCTCGGGCGGTCAGCGATCGCGCTGCGGAGGCGTTGCCGGCACGGTCCACGGCGAACACCGAGAAGCTGTAGTCGGTGCCGGGGCGCAGGCCGGTCGCCGTGGCGGCCCGCGCCAGGCTGCCCGAAACCTCGACGCCTGACGTCGCCGACGCCGGCGGCGTCGTGCCGGCGACCCTGCGGACGGCCACGGCCGCAAGGTCGGTGTCGGTCGGGTTTGTCCACGACAGAGCCACCTGCCCACGGCCCGCGGCGGCGGCCAGGGCCCCGACCGGCCGGGGCGGGGTCGTGTCACGGGTGAACAGCAGCCGGTCGGGTGAGCCGGCGCCGGCAGCGCCAACCACGCCAGTCGTCGCATCGGCGAGCAGCGCCTTCGCCACTCCGGCCGGCGGCCGGGAAGGGCGGGTCTCCAGCAGCAGCGCAACCGCGCCGGTGACATGCGGTGCGGCCATGGAGGTGCCCGACAGCACCGCCGTCGCGGCGTCGGAGGTGTGCCACGTCGAGGGGATCTGGACGCCCGGGGCGAACAGGTCCAGGCAGGACCCGAAGTTGGAGAAGCTCCCACGCCGGTCCGCGTTGTCGGTCGCACCCACCGTCAGAGCTTCGGGAACGCGCGCTGGGCTGGCGGTGCAGGCGTCGACGTTGCTGTTGCCGGCGGCCACCACAAACGAGATTCCCGAGCTGATCGCCCGTCGGACCGCGTCGTCCAACGCGGCGGAGGCGCCCCCGCCAAGGCTGAGGTTGGCCACAGCAGGCGCCCCGGCAGATCGCTGCCGAACGATCCAGTCGATGCCGGCGATGACGCCAGAACTCGAACCGATGCCGTCGCAGTCCAGGACCCGGACGGGTACGAGTCGTACGGCCTTGGCAATGCCGTGGGCGTTGCCGCCCACGCTGCCGGCAACGTGAGTGCCATGCCCCTGGCAGTCTTCGGTCCCTCCGCCCACGGCGTCGAAGCCGGCCGCGACCCGACCGCCGAAGTCGCTGTGTGTGGAGCGGATTCCGGTGTCGACGATGTAGGCGGTCACGCCGCGGCCGTTGGCGTCGTAGACGTAGTCGCCGGACAGGGGAAGGTCGCGCTGGTCGACGCGGTCAAGGCCCCACGGCGCCGGGCGCTGCGTGGGGGCTGCCACCGTCACAACCCGATCCGGTTCCAGGCGGGCAATCCGCGGGTCGCGTTGGAGCCGCACCGCCGCCTGCGCAGGCAGCCTGAGTGCGAAGCCGTTGAGTGCCCGCCCGAAGCGGCGTTCGTTGTGCGACCCCATCTGTCGCGCCTTGCGCACGACGGCGTCGGCGTCGGCGTCAGGTGCCAGCGTCACGATATAGCGCCCAGGGATGATGTCCCCGCTGCGGGCGGTGGCGGGCATCTCGGCGATGTCGAGCGGTGGCCGCGCCGGGGCGACGGAGGGGACGCGGGTGGCCGTCGACGCCGGCTCGTCGGGCGCCGGTGACTCCTGCGCGTCTGTCGGCCGTACCGGCAAAAGCGCCCAGAGGAGCGCCAGCGCCACCACGATCGCCACGTCCCCCAACGGGAGAGGCACCGGCAAGCGGTTCAGTGTCATGCGCATGGGTGCAGCATGCCCACTAACAGTAGTTAGAAACCTACTCTCTGTAAGCAGCGGGCGAGGTGGATAGTGCCCGGAGTGGGATTCGAACCCACACGCCCCGAGGGGCAGGGGCTTTTAAGGCCCCCGTGTCTGACCTGTTCCACCATCCGGGCCGGCGGCGTCAGGGTAGTCGCCAGGACTCGGGTCGGGTGGCGGCGCGACCAACCGCACCAGCGGCGGACCGGCGTCGAGGCGGGCGAGGTACAGGTCGCCGACGAACGGGGCCAGGCCGAGGCGCAGGACGCCTGGCCGCACGGCCCGTAGCGCCACCGTGACGTCGGCGGTGAACGTCTCCCCGACCAGGCCGGCCACAGGGTCAAGGCCGCTGGGGAGGTCGACGCTGACCACAAGGACGTCTCGGCCGCGCAGGGCGTGCAGCAGCGTCAGCGCCCCACCAGTCAGCTGGCCGCGCAGCCCGCCGCCGACCAGGGCGTCGACGACTACAGCGGCGGAGGGCAACTCCCGAGGCGGCGCGTGGCTGTCCATGATGACGACGTCATGACCGAGGCCACTCAGCACCTCGGCCGTCGCGCGCCCCACAGCCCCGGTACCGCCGTTGCCCGCCAGCACCAGCACCGTGCCCTCCGCGCGGAGGAGACG
>JALZLC010000143.1 GCA_030858885.1 Actinomycetota bacterium | reverse complement strand
GCTCAGCAGCGCGACCAGTCGCGCCACCGCCGCCTCGCGGTTGCGGGTCTGCGAGCGGTGTTCGGACGACCGCAGCACCAGTACGCCCTCGTCGGTGAGGCGGCTGCCGAGGCGGGAACGCAGCAGCTGTTTCTGTGGTGGCGTGAGGGCGCTGGAGGCCTCTAGGTCCCAGCGCAGCTCCACTTTGGTCGACGAGGTGTTGGCGTGCTGACCACCGGGCCCGCCAGAGCGCGAAAAGGACACCTCCAGCTCGGCCAGCGGGAGCTGCACGGTGCGATTGATGTGGACGGCGTTCACAGCCCTACGGTACGCACCTGATGCGTCGCGCACTGGGCTCGTCGGACCGCGAGATCCTGCGCTTGGCGTTGCCCGCGATGGGCGCGCTGGCCGCCGACCCGATGCTGTCGCTGGTCGACACCGCGTTGGTCGGCCGCCTCGGCGTCGCCGAGCTGGCGGCACTGGGCATCGACGTCGCGGTCTTCACCACGGTCTTCTTCGGGTTCAACTTCCTGACCTATGGGACCACCGCCGCCGTGGCGCGACTGCGGGGCGCCGGCGACGACGAGGCCGCGGCCTCCTACGCGTTGCAGGCGCTGTGGTTGGCGTTGGGGCTCGGGGTCGTGGTCACGGCCGTGGTGCTGGCCGGCCGGGTCGGCATCGTGCGCGCGATGGGCGCGTCCGGCGACGTGGTCGCCCCGGCGTTGGCCTACCTGCAGGTGCGGGCGCTGGGAGCGGTGCCGCTGCTGGTCAGCCAGGTCGGCCACGGCATCTTCCGAGGTCTCAAGGACACCAAGACCCCGCTGCTGGTCAGCATCGCCGTCAATGTCGTGAATGGCTTGGTCTCGTGGGTCTTGATCTACCCGGTCGGCTGGGGCGTCGCGGGGGCCGCCGCCGGAACCGTGCTCGCCGAGACGTTGGCCGCGTTGGCCTTGCTGGGGCTGGCCCGTCGCCGCTTGCCCACGCCCTCAGCGCGCATCGACCCAGTGGCGATGCGCGAGATGGTCAGTGTTTCGTGGAACCTGTTCCTGCGCACGGCGGCGCTGCTGTGCGGGCTGTTGATCACCACGGCCGTGGCGGCGCGGATGGGAACGGTGACCGTCGCAGCCCATCAGATCGCCCGCGAGCTGTGGTCGATGCTGGCCCTGGTGCTGGACGGCTTCGCGATCGCCGCCCAGGCGATGATCGGCACGGCGCTGGGCGCCGGCCGCTCGCAGGTCGCTCGAGCCGAGGCCCGCCGGTTGGTGTGGTGGGGTCTGGGCGCCGGGCTGGTCATCGCCGCCGGTTACATGGCCCTGGCCGGGCCGCTGCCCCGTGTCTTCACGGCCGACGAGGGGGCGCTGGCGCAAGTCGGGACAGTGTGGCTGCTCGTCGCGTTGCTGCAGCCGATCGGCGGGATCGTGTTCGTGCTCGACGGCGTGCTGATGGGCGCCGGTGATTTCCGCTTTCTGTTCTGGTCGACGGCGGCGGCCTCGCTGGGCGCGCTGCTGCCGGTGGCGCTGCTGGCGCTGCGCTTCGACTGGGGGCTGCGAGGCGTCTGGGCGGGGATGGGGGCTTTGATGCTGGTGCGGCTGGGCGCCACGCTGTGGCGCCTGCGGGACGGCCGCTGGGCGCGGGTCGGCCCGAGCATCGCCCAGGCGCTGCCCGCCGCGGGTTAGCGCCCAAGGCGCAGGCACGCCCTCGGTGAGGCCCTGTGGAGCCGCCCTTGACCCCGACGCATGTCCGCCACCCTAACCATGACTTCGCCGTTGGCCGCGGTCGGCCAGGGCCGCCAGCCGCTGCTGGGCACGCTTGGCCACCAGGGGACCGTGGCCGAGGCCGAGGATTCGAAAGTCCAGGGTGGCAAGGCGGCGCAGGGTGGCCGCCTCCTGGCGGCGGGCGCTGCGGGTCCATCCTGGCCCCCGCGACAGCCACAGCACGTTCAACGCGGCGTCGCCGGCCAGCAGCACGCCTTGCTCATGCAGGTGAAAGGCAACGGAACCGCCGGTGTGGCCGGGCGCGGCCACGACTCGCACGCCGCCGGCGACCGGCAACGTCGCACCGTCGAGCAGGCCGACGGCGTCGCGGACCGCAGGCCCGGGACGCAGGCGACCGGCCAACAGGCGCCCCAGTCTGGAGACATCGCCAGCAGCGGCTCGCCGCTGTGGCAACGGGTCCTCGCCGCGCACCGCGGGCAGGTCAGCCTGGCCGGCATGGACCCGGGGGGCGGCCTCGGAGCGCACGAAGCGCGCGGCGCTACCGCTGTGGTCAGCGTGCCAGTGGCTGAGCAAGATGTCGCCTACCGCCCGGGGCTCCAGACCCAGCATGCGGATGCTGCGGACCAGACGCGGGCCGGACGTGGCGGTGCCGGTGTCGACCAGCGTGAGTCCCTCGGCGTCGCCCAACCCGTCGTTGGCCAGCAGGTAGGCGTTGATCGCGAAGCCGACCTCGATGCGCCACACGCCATCGGCGAGCTGCTCGGTGCCGTTGTCCACGGCTTAACCCTCAAGGACCCGGAGGCGGTGGCGCACCGATGTCAACGCCTGCCGGCCACCTGCTCCAGATGCGGGGTCAGATCCTGCAGCCGCTCCAGGTACACCGCGCCGGCGGCCTCCGCGGCTGCCGCGTCGGCCCCCTGCCCGCCGATGACGACCACGGCGCCGTCGCCCTCGCCGGCGGCGCTGACCAGCTCGGGATACACGCTCGGGTCCAGACCGGGCGTGGTGATCGACACGCACACGACGTCGCAGGGCACGACCTGCAGGAACAGGCGCAGGTCGTCCAGCGGCACGTTGGCGCCGAGGTGGTGGACGTCGTAGCTGGCCGCCCGCAAGAAGTCGGCCGCCATCGCCGAGCCGAGCGCGTGCTGATCACCCGGCGGGGTCATGGTGATCGCGGTGCCGCGTGACGGTCCCCGCCGGCGGAAGTGGTCACCGAGCCGGGCCATGACGGCCGCGGCGATCTCGGTGGCTTGGTGCTCGTCGGCGACCGTGGCTTCTCCCTCGGCCCAAGCCTCGCCGACGCGATGCAAGGCGGGAGCAATGAGGTGCAGGTACACGTCCCCAGCCGCCGCACCGTCCGCGACGACCTTGCGCACCAGGCCGCCGGCATCCACGCCCTTGCCGGTCAGCAACAGCGCCACCAGCCGGTCGACGTGCAGTGGCCAGTCGGTGCGCCCGAGATCCGTTGACGGCGACGCCACGTCGACGCGACGCTGGGTCATGAAGTCAGCGAGGTCGCTGGTCCGCACCCGCAGGCGCCCGCCGGCCTTGAAGGCGGGCAAGTCGCCTCTGCGCACCCAGCGGTACGCCGTCATGTAGTGCACCTTGAGTCCGTCAGCCGCTTCCTGCAGCGTCAGGAGCCGGTCGACGCCGTCGCTGGACGGGTGCTGTGCGCTGACCATGCTGCTCCCTTCGAGCTCCCCAGGTGTAGCACGGCTGGCGAAAATCGACGTATCGGGGATTGATGGTGGCTAAGTTGCGCTAAGATTGCTGGGTCGCAGGCGGCGTGAACGAACGACCCCTCCGCCGCGTCGTCTGCGACCTTTCGTCCCCGGTCAGGCGGGACATCGCTGGCGCTGCGGTGGCCGCTGGTTGCCGCGGACGACCGGCGGGCAGCCATGCAGGTCCAGCGCCAGCGCCAGTGCCAGCCGATCGGTGGTCGACGCCAGCCGATCGCGCTGTGCCGTCGTCAGGCGGTTGCCGATCACCGCCAGGTGCCACGCCGAGTCAGCGGGACCGACAACGGTGCCCACCAGTGACCGAACGTCGCGCAGGGTGCCCGTCTTGCCGTAGAGCCGCCGTTCGGCCACGGTGCCGACCAGGCGGCCGCTCAGCGTGCCCCGCCGGCCAGCGAGTGCCATCGCGTCCCGCCACGGCCGCGCCAGGTTGGAGGTCCACATGCCGGCTTGCAATCGGACCAGCAGCGCCGTGGTGAGCCGGTCGTCGCGTGACAGTCCCGATCCGTCGGCCAGGACCGAGCCGGACCACGGCAGGTCGAGTCCCTGCAGGGCCTGGCGCGTGGTTCGCCCCGAACCCGCCCAGGTCGGGGTTCCACCAACGGCGCCGAGGGTGCGAAAGATCCCGTCGGCGAGGTGGTTGTCGCTCTCGCTGGTCATGTACCGCACGATCGTTCGCAGGGATGCGCTGCGCACCTGCGCCAGCGCCGCCTCGGCCCCAGGCCGCGTGGCCACGACCGAGTCACCGGCGATGTCCACCCCACGACGACGCAGGAGCGCGTGGAACTCGCGGCCGGCGACCGCGGCCGGATCGCGCGCCGCTCGGCCCTGCAGGCCGCCATTGCTGCGGAACAGCAGCCGCCCCGCATCGACCGTCAAGCCGGATGCGCGGGTGGCATCCAGGTCTTCGAGGTACTCCGGCAGCCAGCCGGCGGCCAGCGGCTGGTGCGCGAAGACGGTTGGGTCGGCAACGAGCTCGCCGGTGACCCGCCGCACGCCGGCGGCCTGTACCCGGTCGGCCAAGTGCTCCAGCGGCGTGCGAGGCCGGTCCGGCTCGACCCGCCCGAAGGCCGGCGTGC
Source organism: Actinomycetota bacterium (assembly GCA_030858885.1). The sequence goes on along the minus strand of JALZLC010000143.1, from coordinate 15,655 downwards.
CCAGTGTGGGGTCCGCACCGCCGACGAGCACAAGGTCGCCGCGGACAACCCCTCGCCGGTTGGGTGGGCGCACGGCCTGTACCGACGTGGTGTAGCGGAAGTCCGGCCCAAGCCGGGCCAGCGCGGCCGCGGCGGTCACCAGCTTGATGGTGGAGGCCGGCAGCAGCAGGTGGGATGCCCGCCGTGTGAACACCGAGGCGCCGTCGGCGTCGAGAACGGAGACCGCGACCCGGTCGCCGTACCGCCCCTTGCGCAGCACTCGGTCCAGGCGGGCGCGCAGTCGCACCAGCGAAGGGTCCGCGGCGGCGGTCGGCGGCAGTGGGGTCGGGGGTGTCGGCGATGCGGCCTCGCTCGGGGAGGAAGCCTGCGTGGGCGAGGTCTGGGTGGCTGGGCTCCGCGGCGCGGAGGCAGTGGGCGACGAGGAAGACGAGGAACTCGACGAGGAGGGAGTCGGTGAGGCCGGAACCAGGGGTGCCGCCGGGCGGCGGGCGACCGACTGGCTTTCTGGAACGCCGGCGGCGCCGGCGAACACGCCGATCAGACCGGCACCCAGCAGCACACCGGCGAGCAGTAATCCCCCGAGACGTCGCAACCACCTCAGCCTAGAGACTTCGCCCGCCGCCGGGACCCTGACGGTTCAGCCCTGCTCTCGCCGCGCCTGATCGCCGCGCCTGCGTCACCAGACGGATGAACCTTGTGGCTGCTCAGGTGGCGCGCGTGAAGGTGGCCACGACCTCGATCGCGGCGGTCTGGGCGAACTGGTCGACGGGCACGGCGTCGACCAACCGCCATCCGGCCGCGGCAAGTGCCCTGGCGTCGCGGGCCAGGGCGGCCGGATCGCAGGCCACGAAGACGATGGTGCGACGAGCCACCCGGGCCAGGTCGGCCACCACGGCCGCGCCGGCGCCCTGCCGGGGAGGATCCAGCACCACGACCTCGGCCTGTTCACGGCGGGCGACGGCGGCGGCCAGATAGCGCTCGACCGGCGCCTTGACCACGCGGGCCAACGGAGAGATGGCTCGCAGGTTGCGCCGGGCGTCGGCGGCGGCTGTGGCGCCACCCTCGACGGCGGTGACGTCCGCGCCCTGGACGGCCAGCGCGCCGGCGAACAAGCCCACGCCCGCGTACAGGTCCAGGACGCGGTCGCCAGCAGACACGCTGCGGCCCACGAGCCGAACCAACTCCTCGGCGCCCGCCCGGTTGGCCTGGAAGAAGCTGCCCGGTGAGACACGAAAGGTCATCCCCGCGACCGATTCGGTCACCACCGGGTCGCCGCGAAGGGGCCGGCCACCGCCTCGCCGCGTGACCGCCAGGCCTCCCGGCGGCAGCCCGGGACGGCCGTGGGGCTTGGAGACGATCGCTGCGGCGCCCTGGACACCGCTGCGGACCTCGACCTCGGTCGCGCCCGCCCAGCGGTCGCCCGCAGCCTCCCGCGCCGCCTGCGTCGCCTCGTCCAGGAGCAGGCACCGGTCGATGGCGACGATGTCGTGGCTGGCGGCCTTGCGAAACCCCAACCGGCCCGCCCGGTCGACGGCAAAGCGCGCGCGAGAGCGGTAGCCGTAGTCGGAGGGGCGGACCGTGTCGGCGACGGCGGGGGCGTCGATGCCGCCCAGTCGCTGCAGCTGCTCACCAACGACCTGCGCGACCAACTGCGCCTGCCGGTCACCGGCGATGTGCTGCAGCCGGCAGCCACCGCAGGTCCTGTAGTACGGGCAGGGGGGGTCCACCCGGTCAGGGCTCGGCTCGAGCACCTCGAGCAGCCGCGCGCGAGCCCAGCGCGGCTTGTCGGTGGTGACCTCGACTCGCACCGTCTCACCTGGGATCGCAAAGCCGACGAAGACGGCACGGCCGTCGGGTAGATGCCCGACGGCATCGCCGCCGTGCGCCATCCCCGTCAGCCGCACGGGTTGCATGCCATCGTCTCCTGTGGACCGCCGCAACAGATCCTTGGAGCATGGCAGGAAATCGGGCCTCGACGGCGAATCTTTCGGGTTACCACAGCACCGATGGTCTGGCGCGGCGGCCCGACCCTCTGGTGCGCATCGTGCCGGTCGCGGCGGATCGGCACGGGTTCGAAACCCCGGGGGCTGCCCCCGGGGTTTTGAGCGCTTCGGGGTCGTGACTGGCGTTTCGGGGTTGCGACTTCTGCGGGTTGCGACTTCGCGAACCGGGCGTCTCGGGTTAGCCCGCGGGCGTCACCTCGGCACGCCGTCCCATCAGCAGGGTCCATTCGCGACCAGGGTGAGCGCTCACCGCCAAGCCGGCAGCCTGCAGGGCACTGACGGCCTCGCCCTGACGCGGCCGGCTCACCCCCGCCGCGATCAGCACCGCGTCGTTGCGCAGCCGCGCGGCCAACGCCGCGGCCAGGCTCACCAGCGTGTCGGTGTCCAGGTTGGCCGCGACCACGTCGAAGGGTTGGGCACCGGCCACCTCGATCGACCCAGGGCGGACGTCGAGCTGGAGCCCGTTGCGGTCGGCGTTGCCCAGCGCCGTCGCGACGGCAACCGGGTCGGTGTCGACGGCGACGACCTCGCCGGCCCCCAGCCGGGCCGCGGCCAGGGCCAGCACCCCGGTGCCGGTGCCGACGTCCAGCACCCGCCGCCCGGAAAGATCCAGCCTTTGCAGGGCGGCGAGGCAGCTGGTGGTGGTTTCGTGGTGCCCGGTGCCGAAGGCCTGCGCCGGCTCGATGACCAGCTCGATGACCAGGGTGACGGCCGCCCCGTCCGCGTCGCCGGCCAGCCACGGCGGCACGATCCGCACCACCCCGACGGTCACGGGTTCGATGCCGGCCTTCCAGGCCTGGTTCCAATCCAAGTCGGCTACCTGCTCCCAACGGCCGGCCAGCGGCAGGTCGGCGCAGCGCCGCGGCAGGTAGATGCGGGCCTGCCCCGATTCCTCGGCGATGCCGAGTAGTCCCGCCGCTTCCAGCGCCGCCAGGTGCAGGTTCACCTCGTCGGTCGATACGTCGGTGTGCAGCACCCAGGTGGTCACGCGGGCGGCAGCTCGGCGTTGCCAACCGGCAGCTGGTAGTCGCCGTAGCGCCGGCGCAGCACCTTCTTGTCGAACTTGCCGACGGAGGTCTTGGGCACCTGGTCGATGAACACGATGTCGTCGGGCACCTGCCAGCGGGCGACGTGCTCGCCGAGATGCGCCAGGAGCTCCTCGGTGGTCACCGAGTCGTCCGCCTTGACGACGCACGCCAGCGGCCGCTCGCCCCACTTCGGATGTGCCACGGCGATGACGGCGGCCTCGCGAACCTTGTCGTGGGCGATCAGCAAGTTCTCGAGCTCCACCGTGGAGATCCACTCACCGCCCGACTTGACCAGGTCCTTGGTGCGGTCCAGCAGCTGCACGTAGCCGTCGGCGTCGATGACCGCCACGTCGCCGGTCTTCAGCCAGCGCCGGCCCGATGAGTCTTCGGTGAAGCGGTCCTGCCCGCCGCGCCCCTGCGGTGCCTGCGGGTCGTAGTAGGCGTCGGCGATCCAAGGGCCGTTGACCTGCAGCTCGCCCATGGTGGTGCCGTCCCATGGGGCGACCCGCTCGTCGTCGGTGACGACGCGGACCCGCAGGGAGGGGACGGGGATGCCCTGTGACAGCCGGGCAGGCAGGATCCGGTCCTCGGCGAGCGTCGACTTGACGTTGGCCACGGTGCCCAGCGGTGACGTCTCGGTCATCCCCCAGGCCTGGATCATGCGGATGCCCAGGTCGTCGAAGCCGCGCAGCAGGGCCTCGGGGACCGCCGAGCCACCGCAGATGATCCGCTGCAGCGACGACAGCTTGGCCGGGTCCACGGCACCGGCCCGGATTGCCTGCAGCACCCCGAACCACACGGTGGGAACGGCCGCGGAGACGGTGACGCCCTCCTCGGCGACCAGCGTCGCAAGGCTCGGCGGATCGGCCATGAAACGCCCTGGCATCGCCAGCGACGCCCCGGTCAGCAACGCGGCGTAGGGGGTTCCCCAGGCGTTGACGTGGAACTGCGGGACGATCGGCAGCAGGACGTCGCGCTCGGACAGGGCGAGGCAGTCGACGAACAGCGACGCCATGGCGTGCAGCACCGACGAGCGATGGCTGTAGACGATGCCCTTGGGCATCCCGGTGGTGCCGGACGTGTAGCACATCGCGGCGGCGTCGCCCTCGTCCAACCGAGGCCAGGCGAAGTGGGCGGCCCCAGAGGCCAGTAGCGCCTCGTAGTCCAAGGCGTCGGGCAGGAGCGCCGCGCCGTCGTGTCCGTGTTCGCCGACGTCGTCCATCACCACGACGGCGTGGATGCTGTCCACCGGTCCGACCTGCTGCCAGGCCGGTGCCAGCGAGGCGTCGACGAACATGATCTGGTCGTCGGCGTGGTCGGCGATGTAGCTGATCTGGTCGGCGGGCAGCCGGGGGTTGAGGGTGTGCAGAATCGCGCCCATGCAGGGCACCGCCAGGTACAGCTCCAGGTGACGGTCGGAGTTCCAGGCGAAGGTGCCGACGCGATCACCCGGGTTGACGCCGAGCTGCGCGAGGGCCGCCGCCAGGCGCGTGACCCGCTCGACCACCTCGGTGTAGCTGCGCCGGCGGACGCCGTCGGCGGTCTTGGTGGCCACGGTCTTGTCGCCGTACAGCTCGCCGACCCGCTCGGTCACCATCTGCAGGGTCAGGCCAACGTCCTGCATCAACCCGCGCATACTGACCTCCTCGCCGGTGGCAAGCGCCGGCAGCTACCGCTGCACCTGTGCTGCAGTCTTGGCCTGCGCCACCTCGAACGTCCAGACCGAGGAGTGGCTCGCGGCTGGCCCGCCCTCGGCGTGCTGGGCGTGGCCCTGATCGAACGCCTGCGAGTCCAGCCACGCCTGGAACGACGTCTGCGAGTCCCAGCGGGTGTAGACCAGGTAGGCGTCCTGGCCGTGCACGGGACGCAGGAGTTCGAAGGCTTCGAAACCGTCCATCTTGTCGACCTCGCCGGCACGACTGGCGAAGCGCTGTTCCAGCGTCTCGCGCTTGGCTTCTGGAACGGTCAGGACGTTGATGGCGACGAACGACATGAGGGATCCTGTTGGTTGCGAGGACGAGCGGGTCGCCGATGCTACTGGGGTGCACGTCATGACCGATTCAGCCGGCACCCTGGACGCGGCGCGGTGGTGCACGCTGCTGCTGCGCGGCGCCAGGGGACCAGGCGTAGTGCCGATGGCGTGCTGGTCGGACGGCGCCGGCCTGTGGGTCGCCGCCCCGGCTGACAGCGCCGCGGTCGCTGTGCTGCGCCGGGATCCCGACTGCCAGGTCGGTGTCGGGCTCGAGGCGGGGACAGCTGTCGTGCTGCGGGTCACCGCGCGGATCTACGGACTGCATGACCCGCTGAGTTTGCTGCTGCACGGCCCCGTCGTGTCCGCCGCGATGGCCGCTTTGGCAGCCAACCACGCCGACAGTGTGCTCGACTATGTCGCCGAGGCCGCCCGCGTGCCCGCCCGCCGCCTGCCGCGAGACCCGGTGGCGATTCGCCTGGCCGTGGGCGAGCCGGCCCCAGCGGACGACCTTGCCGTCGAGGGTGGGCTGGCTCCTGCTCTGCCGTCCGTCGTTCCGGCCGATGTCCGTCGAGTCCTGTCGGGGGTGCGCTGCCTGGTGCTCGTCAGCGAGTGCGCCGGCCCCCAGGGACACGGCGGCTTGGACGCCGGACCCGCGGTGTGGGGGGCAGGGTTCGCTTTGTCCCTGCCGCCGCGGCGGCGGCTGGAGGCTGGTACTTCGGTGCTGGCGACGGCCACCGCTGAGGCGGGTGGCAAGCCTGCCGGCATTGCTCTGCACGGCAGCGTGGAAGCGGGTTGCGTCCTGCGCCCCGAGCGGGTCACCTGGTGGCGCGGCGCCTCAGCCGAGACCGTCGACCTGCCGCGCGCCACCGCCTCGATCACGCTGCCGGACTGAAGCCGCGCCATGGGAGCAACGCCGACCTGTGTCTACCGCGTCGATCCGGCTCTGGTTGAGCTGCTCGACACCCGGCTGGGACCGCCGCTTGACTCCTACGTCCGCGGGTGGCAGGTCTGGCTGGAGGACAACGGGCCGACAGGCGAACGCCTGGAGTGGCGGCTGCACCCGCCGGCGCGGTTTCGCATGCCGCGGGGCGTCAACCCCCACGATCTGTTCGAGGTGGTGCTGTCGGGCTTGGCAGCGGGGGACCCGCTGGAGCCCTTCCCGGCGGGTTCGCAGCGGCGGAGGCTGGCCGAGATCTGGGAGGTGCTGGAGGTCTTCCCCGCCGATTCCGACCCGCTGGCGCCGGCGGCGCTGGCCGACGCGGCGGCTCTGGCGCTGGGCGGGCGCGCTCCCGACGCAGCCGGTTATGCCGACCACGACCGCCTCGGCGACCAGTGGAAAGGCCGTCGCGGCGACTTCTCCGTGGGGGCGGCGTTGCTGGAGGCGCTGGGCGCTGGACACCGACCTGGACCTGGACCACCGCAGTGAGTCGGGACCTGTTCGAGGGCTGCATCGCCGGCGGCGGCTTCGCCTCGGGCGACGCGGTGGTCGTTGGCGCGTGGCGCACTTCGCCGTTCGGCATGTTCGTCGACGTGATGTGGCGCCGGCCGAACGGCGAGCGGGTCTTCCTGGCGCCGGCGCCTGCCATCGCCCGTTACGTCGCGGCGCTGTACCGCTTCGATCGCGTCGAGGTGACCGGTGTCACCGGCGGATGGGACGGCGCGTCGATGGCCGTCGAAGCAGGTGGGCTACGCGTGCGCCTGCTGGCGGGCAGCCGGGGTGCGCAGTCGTGGCTGTTCGCCTCGCGTCCTCGGGTGCTGCGCCGCCGACCGTGGTGGGTCCAGATCGAGGACCGCCTGGCACGGCCGTTCATCGGTCGGGTGATCGGCGGAGCGCAGGGTGTGCGCGCTGCCGGGATCGCGCCGGGTGGCCAGCGCGAGTACTACAGCGTCGACGACTACCGCCGGGTGGTGGCCGGCGAGCTGTCGGTCGACGGCCGCGACGCTGGAGGTCTGCGCCGCTTGCCGGCGGACCTCGGCGTGGGACTGTCGGCCTTTCCCACCGTGCCGGCGGTGGTCTACGTCGGCACCCTCATCGAATCCCTCCGGGATGGGGCGCCGGTTCCGCCGGTGTGCGAGGCGCCGTGCGACGTGCCGTAGCCTGCTACAGCCGTGGAGCCTCAAGCCAGCATCAACGGTCAGCGCTCACCCCTGGAGCAGGCGCGCGTCGCCGTCACCGACGAGGGGTTCGCCCGTGGTGACGGCGCCTTCGAGACGATCGGCGTCTGGCAAGGACGGGCCTTCCGCGTCGACGACCACCTGGCGCGGTTGGCGGCGTCGCTGAGGGCTGTGGGGTTGGCGCAGCCGGACGCTGCGCAGCTGCGCGCCGAGATCGACCAGCTGCTGCACGGCGCTACCGACGACGCAGCGTTGCGGATCTACATCACCGCCTCGGGTACCCGGGTGCTGACCCTGGCCACGCAGCCATCCGGCCGCGATGTCGCTCATCTCGCCGTGCAGCCGGCCCCCTGGATTCGCCCGCAGGACTCGTACGGGCCGGCGGGCGCCAAGACGATGTCCTACCTGCCCAACATGGCGGCCACCAGGGCGGCTCAGCGGCAGGGCGCCGACGACGCGCTGCTGGTGGCATTGGAGGGCTGGGTCCTCGAAGGTCCAACGTTCGCTGTCCTGTGGGTCACCGACGGCCGCCTTTACGCCCCGCCGGTCAGCCTCGGGATCGTCGACTCGGTCACCCGCCGGACGCTGCTGGAACTCGCCGACGACGAGGTCATCCAAGAGCCCCGCCCGCTCGATCACCTGCTGGCGGCTCAGGAGGTGCTGGCCTGCTCGGCTATCCGCGGCGTGGTCCCGGTCCGCCGGATCGACGATCATGCCTTCGACGGGACCACTCCGGTGTGCGACCGGCTCTCAGCGGCGTTAGCGCAACGCCGCCGCGCCTGAGCCAACCGTTCGACATCACCGGACGGTCGGCGTTGCGGCCCCGTCGAGCACCAACGGCCGTGCGCTCAGCGCTGGAACGACGGCAGGTCCGGCTGGATGGTGCGCTCGCGCTTGAGCTCTGAGAAGTTCTCGTAGCGGGTCAGCCAGGCGACGTGACGCCACAGCTCGACCGCGTCGGCGTCGTCTGGGGGATTGGAAATGACGGGACCGAAGATTGCGGGACCGTTCCCCCCGTCCAGCACGATCGTCGGCACTCCGAAGCTGCGGGTGCCTTCGACCAGTGCCTGGTGCTCCTCCTGGACCGCGATCCACGTGCTGTCGTCGGCCAGCGCCTTGTCGAGCAGCTCCGCAGGCAGGTTCGCCTCGGTCAGGGCCGCGACGATGGTGGCGCGGTCGTCCACGGCCTCGCCCCGCTGATGCACCGCGGCCCCCAGCGCCGCATAGAAGCGACCGACCGCGTCGGGGCCTTCGGCATCGCGCACCGCGATCACCGTCCGTAGGCTGGTTTCGGAGCGAGCGTGACCCTTCTGCGCGCTCTCGGCGCTGCCGGCGTTGACGATCTCCAGGCTGAACACGGCCCAGTCCACGGTGATCTCGTCCAGCTCGACCAGCCGCCGCACCCAACGCGACGTCTGGTAGCACCATGGGCAGAGGGGGTCGAAGTGGAAGCGAACGGAATCAGTCACTGCGGCATCCTCGGCTCGACGTGTCGGCAGAACCCGCATCCTGCCCACCCGGCCACACCGGCACGCCCGAAGGAGGACAGGGTCAGCTGGGAGTGCGTTCCTCGCGCAGGTAGCCGATGGCTCTGGCCGCGCTCGCCGTCAGTGGCACCGAGAGGAAGGCACCGAGCACCCCCAGCAGGATCCCGCCTGCGGTCAGCGCTGCGATCACTGCCAGCGGGTGCAGGGCGGTGGCCCGCCCCAGCAGGATCGGCGTCAGCAGGTGACCCTCCACCTGCTGCACCACCAGGATCAGAACCAGGACCGCCAACGCGGCCGGCAGTCCGTTGGTGGCCAGGGCCACCAGCACGGCCACGGTGCCGGCCAGGAACGCACCGACGATGGGGAACAGCGCCCCGAAGAACACCAGCACCGCCAGCGGCAGCGCGAGTGGAACCCGCAGCACCACCAGACCGATGCCGATCGCGGTGGCGTCCACCAAGCCGATCACCAGCAGCCCGCGAATGTAGGCACCGATGGTGAACCAGACCCGGTCGCCGATCTGCTGCACGTCGGCCCGAGCACGGCGGGGGAACAGGCTGCGCAGCCATCCGGCGATCTTCTCGCCGTCCTTGAGGTAGAAGAACAGCGCGAACAATCCCAGGATCAGGCCCGTGAAGCCTTCCAGGACGACGATCCCGGCTTCCAGAACCCGGCTGCCGACCTCGCCGCCCTCTGCCGCCAGCCGGTCCCTGGCGTTGGCGATCATGTCGTCGACCGGCACGGGGTCCAGTCCCAGAGGTCCTGACTCCAGGAACTGGCGGGCCTGCCGGTAGCCGGTCTCCAACTGCTCGGACAAGTCCTCCAGCTGAGAGGCCACCTGGGGCGTGAGCAGCGTGGACAACCCCGCCAGCAGACCCAGGGCCGCCAGCAGGACGATCAAGGCCGCGGCGGCGTCAGGAAGTCCTCGGCGCTTCAGCAGCTGCGTCGGCGGCGCGAGGACAGCGGCGGGAAACAGTGCCAGCACCAGCGGGATGACGACGACGGTGAGCCGACCGATCGCGAGCAGCACGGTGACCGACAACAGCAGGAGACCGAGGATCGCCCAGGCGTAGGTCCCGCCCCGCACGAGCGGATGGTGGCTCAGGGCCCGAGGGTCGCGCGGCGGTGGTGGCGGTGGCGGTGGATCCGGGGCCTCCGCGACGGGCGTGGACTGCGGCCTGCTGTCGACTTGCGCGAGCCGCGCAGGTGCCGGGGGCTCCGCGGGTGGCTTACGCCGCAGCAGCCTCCACCCGATCGCCATGCCAGGCAGCCTAGCGGTGTGCATGCTCCAGATGGCGTTGCAGCACCGCCACCATCGGGGCGACGTCAGCGGCGGCGGCTTGTTCGCGGACCGAATGCATCGACAGCATGGGATTGCCGACGTCCACGGTTGGAATCCCCAGCCGGGTGGCGGTCAGCGGACCGATGGTGGAGCCGCAGGGCAGGTCGGCCCTGGTGACGAAATGCTGGACGGTGACGCCCGCGTCGTCGGCGCGGGCGGTGAACCACCCGGCGGTGTCGGCGTCGGTGGCGTAGGACTGGCCGGCGTGGTGCTTGATGACCGGGCCGCCCCCCAGTCCTGGTTGATGCCCTGGCTCGTGGCGGTCGGCATAGTTCGGGTGTACCGCGTGCGCCATATCGGCGCTGACCAGCCGGGACCGCGCCATCGCCACGGCGAAGGCCTGACCGTCGCCTGTTGCGGCGTCCGTGGCGGCGGTGATCCGCCGGAGAGTGTCTTCCAGGAACGGCCCGCGGGCACCCTCAGCGCTGCCGGAGCCGACCTCCTCGTGGTCGTTGGCGATGAGCACCTGGGTGGCGGCGCCAGCCTCGGCGGCCAGCAGGGCGGACACCCCGGCGTGGCAGGACCCGAGGTTGTCCAGCCGCGGCGCGAAGACGTAGGCGCCGGCAGCGCCGCCCAGCGCCGGCGGCTGGGTGTCAGCGGTGACGAGGTCCCAGGCCAGCAGGTCGTCGGGATCCACGCCGAGGTGGTCGCCGACCGCGTCCATCAGCCCAGGCCCGTCGCCCGCCGCCCACAGCGGGACGATGTGCCGCTGCGGGTCGAGACGCAGGCCCTCTTCTCGCAGCTCGCGGAACAGGTGGATGGCCAGCGACGGGATCCGCAGCCAGGCCCCCGGCAGGTGCACCAGCCGCAGCTCGACGCTGCCGTCTGCGGTGCGGCAGGCCACGCGCCCAGCCAGCGTGAGGTCACGGTCCATCCAGGTGTGCAGCAGCAGCCCGCCATAGGGCTCGACGCTGACCAGCCGGTGACCGAACCGGCGCACGTCGGGGTGCGGGCGCACCTTCAGGACGGGTGAGTCGGTGTGCGCGCCGATCATCCGGAACCCGGCCTGCGAGGCTGCGCCGGTGCCGATGACGAAGGCGGCGATGCTGCCGCCGTCTCGGACAACGTAGCGCCGGTCGCCGGCCGCCAGCTGCCACGTCGATCGTTCGTCGAGTCGCGAGAAGCCGGCAGCGTGCAGCCGGCGGGCCAACTCGGCGACCGCGTGGAACGGGCTCGGGGACGCCTCCACGAAGCGCAGCAGATCGTGCGCCAGCCCGCCGACCGCGTTGTGCTCGTCCCCGACTGCGTTGCGCTCGTCCCCGCCAGGGATAGGACTGTTCTGGGTGCCGTGGGCTTGGATCCCGTCGTCGCTGGTCGAGCCCACGGCCTAGTTGTCGCCCAGGGCGCCGGCCAGCAGCTGGCGCAGCTCCTGCTCGTGGATCGTGGCGCTGCCGGTCGCCGGGCTGGCGCTCTCGACCCGGGCGCCGTGGGTCAGGCGGTAGTCCTCTCGCAGCAGCCGCTGCAGTCGCTGGTGCACGAAGGGCCAGGCGCCCATGTTGTCGGGCTCGTCCTGCACCCACACCACCTCCGAGGCATTGGGGTAGCGCTCCAACGCCTCGCGGATCTGGTCGGTCGGCCACGGGTAGAGCTGTTCGACGCGGACCACGGCCACCGACGCATCCTTGTCATCGCGCGCCGCCATGAGGTCGTAGGCCACCCGGCCCGAGCACAGCGCCACGCGCTTGACCGAGTCGCGGTCGGGCCCCGCGTCCTCCATCAACACCTCGCGGAAACCACCCTGCGTGAAGGCCGACGCCGGGGAAGCGGCCGGCTTTGCCCGCAGCAGTCCCTTGGGCGTGAGCACGATCAGCGGCTTACGCACGTCGCGGTGCATCTGGCGGCGCAACAGATGGAAGTACTGGGCGGCCGTGGACGGCTCGGTGACCTGGATGTTGTCCTCGGCGGCCAGGGTGAGGAACCGCTCCTTGCGGGCCGACGAGTGCTCCGGGCCCTGACCTTCGTAGCCGTGGGGCAGGAGCAGCACCAGTCCCGACGTCTGACCCCACTTGTCCTCGGCGGCAACGATGAACTGATCCACGACGATCTGTGCACCGTTGACGAAGTCGCCGAACTGCGCCTCCCACAGCACCAGCGCGTCTTTGCGTGACACCGAGTAGCCGTAGTCGAAGCCCATGGCCGCGAACTCGCTGAGCGGCGAGTCGTAGGCGGCAAACCGCGCCCTGGCCTTGCCGTTCGCGGTGCCGTTCAAGTTGTCGATCGGGGTCCATTCGTTCCCGGTCTTGTAGTCGACCAGCACGCTGTGGCGCTGGCTGAACGTGCCACGACGCGAATCCTGCCCGGCCAGGCGGACCGACGTGCCCTCCAAGACCAGGCTGCCGAGGGCCAGGGCCTCGCCCAGCGCCCAGTCGACCGCGTCGTTGGCGAGCTGCGCGCGGCGCTTGTCCAGCTGCTTGGCCAGCTTGGGATGAATCGTGAAGTCGGCCGGCGCGGACGTGACCGCCTCGGCGATCCGGTCGAGGATCTCGCGCTCGACGCCGGTCTCCACGGCCGGCAGCACCCCGATGAGCTCGGGGGCTCTGGCCTCGATGTCGGCGGGCCCTCGGGTGTCGCGGGTCTCCTTGAGGGCGGACTCGAGGCGTCCGCGGAAGTCGTCAAGGGCTTGTTCGGCCTCCTCGACGGTCAGGTCGCCGCGGTTGACCAGCTCCTCGGTGAACAGCTTGCGGACGCTGCGGCGGTTCTCGATCGCGGCGTACATCATCGGCTGGGTGTAGGACGGGTCGTCGCCCTCGTTGTGGCCCCAGCGCCGGTAACACACCATGTCGACCACGACGTCCTTGGCGAACTCCTGGCGGAAGGCCATCGCCAGGCGCATCACCCGGACGCAGGCCTCGGGGTCGTCGCCGTTGACATGCAGGATCGGCGCCTGGACCATCTTGGCGACGTCGGTGGCATAGGTCGACGAGCGCGCCTGCTGCGGCCCGGTGGTGAAGCCGACCTGGTTGTTGATCACCAGGTGCACGGTCCCGCCGGTGCGGTAGCCCCGCAGTTGGGACAGGGCGAAGGTCTCCGCGACGACGCCCTGCCCCGCGAACGCCGCATCGCCGTGGATCAGCAGCGGCAGCACCGTGGGGTTGTCCAACCCGCCTTCGAGCTGGTCGAGCTTGGCGCGCGCCATGCCCTCCACGACGGGGTCGACAGCCTCCAGATGGCTGGGGTTGGCCGACAGCGTCAAGGTGACCTCGTTGCCCTTTGGGGTCGTGTGCGACCCCTTGGCGCCGAGGTGGTACTTGACGTCACCCGAGCCCTGCACCGAATCGGGGTCGATGTCGCCCTCGAACTCGCGGAAGATCTTGTCATAGCCCTTGCCGAGGATGTTGGCCAGGACGTTCAGGCGGCCGCGGTGCGCCATGCCCAGCACCGCTTCGGTGACGCCGTGGACGTCGGCCGCGGCGTTGAGCACCGCGTCCAGCATGGGAATCGTGGACTCGGCGCCCTCCAGTGAGAAGCGCTTGTGCCCGATGTACTTGGTGTGCAGGAAGCGCTCGAACGCCTCGGCGGCGTTGAGCTGGCCGAGGATGTGCTTCTGGTCCTCGACGGTCAGCCGGTCGTTGACGCCTTCGACCCGCTCCTGGATCCAGGCCTTCTGGTCGCGCTCCTGGATGTGCATGTACTCCACACCCACGGTGCGGCAGTAGGCGTCGCGCAGGACGCCGAGGATGGCGCCGAGAGTCATGCGCGACTTGCCGGCCAACCCGCCGGATGCGAACTCGCGGTCCAGGTCCCAGATGGTCAGGCCGTAGGTGGCGGGGTCCAGCTCGGCATGCACCCGCGTGAAGGTGTGGCGCAGGGGGTTGAGGTTGGCGATCAGGTGGCCGCGGACGCGGTAGGCGTTGATCAGCCGACCCACCGCGACCTGCTTGTCGGCGTGGGCCGCGCTGCCAGCAGGTGCGCTGGCGATGTGGTCGTCGCGGCGCCAGCGGACCGGCTCGTAGGGGATGTGCAGGCTGTCAAAGATCTCGTCGTAGAAGGCGTGCTCGCCGAGCAGCAGTTGGTGGATGACCTGCAGGAACAGCCCCGACTCCGCGCCCTGGATGACGCGATGGTCATACGTCGAGGTGATGGTGAGCACCTTGCCGACGCCGAGTTGGGCCACCGTGCGGGGGTCGGCCCCCTGGTACTCGGCCGGGTAGTCGATGGCTCCGGTGCCGATGATCGCCGACTGCCCTGGCATCAGGCGCGGCACGCTGCCGATGGTGCCGACGGTGCCGGGGTTGGTCAGCGTGATGGTGGTGCCGGCGAACAGCTCGGCGTCCAGCTCGTTGGCCTTGATGCGGCGGATCAGCTCCTCGTAGGCGCGGTAGAAGCCCGCGAAGGTCAGCGTGTCGGCGTCTTTGATGTTGGGCACCAGCAGGGTGTGCGAGCCGTCCTTGCGCGGGACGTCGACGGCCAGGCCCAGGTTGAAGTGGTCGGGCCGGCGGACCATCGGCTTGCCATCGGCCTCGTGATAGGAGGCGGCCATCACCGGCATCTGGCCCACCGCCTTGACGATGGCCCAGCCGATGAGGTGGGTGAAGCTGACCTTGCCGCCGCGGGTGCGACCGAGCTGGTTGTTGACGATCCGCCGGTTGACCTCCAGCAACTTGGCCGGCACCACGCGAATCGACGTCGCGGTCGGCATGGAACGGCTGTCGTTCATGTTCTCGGCGAGCGCGGCGGCGCCACCGCGCAGCGGTTTGGCGTCCTCGGGAACCCTGCCGTTGCCGGACCCCGTCGCCTCGACCGGTGGCCGGGGGCGGGCCTGCGGCTGCGGCGGGCTGCTCGTCGAAGCTGCCGCCGTGGTCGGCGCGCTGTCGGAAGGCAGTCGCAGGTTGTCGTAGGACGGGGTGTAGTCGGCGAAGAACTCCTGCCAGGACTCGGCGACCGAGTTGGGATCGGCGACGTACTGCCGATACATCTCGTCCACGATCCAGGAGTTGGTGCCGAACTGATGTGTGCTCTGCTGGTCCGCCATGGGACACGTCACCGCGCTTCGTGATGGTTGCCGGGGGTGATGGGAAGTCCGGTCGAGCCGGGGTGCAGATGCTAACGCGCCGGCTGCAGAGGCCCTACCCTCAGCACGGTGGTCCTAGCCCGTCATGCGAGCCTGGGACCGTGAAGTCCTCAAGGAACGACAGCGGTAGGCCACAAGACGGGGCGATGAAGGGGGCTCCCCCCGCTGCGGTGGGGATCGGGCCGCATCCGCGACCGTGGCCGCATGACGAGCGGCTGGACCCGGCGTTGCTCGCCGATGGCGACCGGCGCAACGTCGTCGACCGCTACCGCTACTGGTCGGTGGCGGCGATCACCGCCGACCTCGACGCCCGCCGCCACCCCTTCCACGTCGCGGTCGAGAACTGGCAGCACGACCGCAACATCGGCGCGGTGGTCCGCAACGCCAACGCCTTCCTCGCCGCCGCCGTGCACATCGTGGGCCGCCGGCGCTGGAACCGGCGCGGGGCGATGGTCACCGAGGCCTACCAGCACGTGCACCACCACGACGATGTCGAAGGGCTGGCGGCCTGGGCAGCGGCCGAAGGATTGCCGCTCCTCGGCGTCGACAACTTGCCTGGGGCGGTACCCATCGACACCGCGGAGCTGCCTCGGGCCTGCGTGCTGCTGTTCGGCCAGGAGGGTCCGGGCTTGTCGCCCGCCGCCCGCGAGGTGGCTTCCCAGGTGCTGTCGATCCGCCAGTTCGGGTCGACCCGCTC
>JALZLC010000078.1 GCA_030858885.1 Actinomycetota bacterium | reverse complement strand
GGGCGTAGGCGGCGGAGGCCGAGTAGTGCTCGTTGCGGTCCACCGGATCGAGCAGAACCGCCCGCAGCGGGGGGAGCCGCCCCGCCTGAGTCATCCGGTCCAGTAGCCGCAGCAGCTGGGACAGGTGTGCGTACTCGGAGCCGTCGTGGGCCACCAGCAGCGGCAACGGCGCCTCCGGGTCGGCGTCGCGACTGGTCCAGATCTTGGCGGACAGGTCGGTACGCAGCCGCGAGCTGGGCACCGCAACCTCGAGCAGCTGCCCGCCGAGCGGTTCGTCGTCGCACCACCCCGGAGCACGGTAACCGGGAAACTCCACCACCGAGCGGTCGCCGAATGCTCCCGGAGCGCGCAGCGGGTTGCCAGGGTCGCAGAACGTCTCCACGCGTCCGTCGCGATGGCAGCCCTCGAAGGCGTACTCCATGCGGTCCACGGCCGGGCGCGGGAAGTCGAGCTCCCACACCGTGGCACCCTCGCGCTTGACCAGCTCGGGCCCTTCCCGAGGACGCTGCAGCTCCTGGCGCAGCCGCAGCCACGCGAACGCGCCGTCGGGATCGTGCAACAGGAACACCGCTCGGTCCTCCTGCACAACGGGGGTTGCCAGCGCAGGAGCGGGGGTCACGCCTTCACCATACGGGCGTTCCCGCCGGCCAGCCACGCGCTGACCGACCAGCCGCGACCGAGACCGCGGCGACGGTCAGGCTCAGCCGCCTGGACCCTCCCAGCGCTCGTCCTCGGCGTCCCAGGCCTCATTGCGGTCTTCGACCCGTTCCCGCCAGCGCGCCGCCTCTTCGGGAGAGTCATACGGGCCCATCTGCTGTTCGGCCCGGCACTGGCCGGCCGGCTCGGCCTTGCCATGCTCGAGACACCAGTACCACTCGCCAGCGGCACCGCCCGCGCCCTGCTTCCCGTCTGCCTCGGCCATCGCCCCTCCCGTGGTCTACCGACGCAGGACAGCGTGCCCCCGACGAGCCACTTTCCAACAGGTGTCCTCGCGCCGTAGGCTGAAGGCGCCCAGCGCACAAGGCGGCACCGGCGGGGTGCTGGCATCGCGCGGGATGAGGTGACCAGATGCCGAAGATCGCCAGGCAACGCGACGACGACTCGGGCCGTTCGCTCTTCCGGTGGGGCAAGGCCGCGTCTGGCCGGCAGCCGTCCGCTGGACGAGGGGCGCCAGGCGCAACGGGCTCGCGCGGGCCATCGACACTGCTGCAACGCTGGCAGGCCCGCCGCGGCAAGCTGCGAGGCTGAACCGTGAGCGACGCGCGGCCCCCCGACAGCGCGCCGCCCCCCGATGACGCGCCGCCTCCCGACAGCGCGCCGCGGCCCGACCGCCCCCTGCTGCGCAGCGGGGTGATCTCCGAGGCCCTCACCGACCCGCAACAGCGCCAGAAGCTGCGGCTTCCCGTCGACCCGAACGACGCCGGCCCGATGGTCGTGGAGCTCAACCTGCTGCACGAGGAGGGACTGGACGGCGCCGAGGAGCGGTTCAAAGAGCTCTACATCGCCGAGGTGGGCGCTTGGGAACCCGACCCACCGGAACCGGTGGCGGGCACCTACTACCGCTGCGACCTGTCGATGACCGCGGTGCGCCAGCTGGTGCGGCGGGATCAGCGCTCGGCCGTCAGCCGCCGCGCCATCTACCGCATCTGGCCAGACTTTCCCGTCAAGCCCCTGCTGGACCGCTCCGTCACCACCGTCAAGGCCGATGCCGCCCGCCGCGCCTACGAGGCCAGTGGGCACGAGATCACCTGGGGTGTCATCGACTCGGGCATCGACGAGTCCCATCCCCACTTCGCCGCCAACGAGACGTTGCAAGGCGACGTGAAACGGCTGCATAAGGACTTCACGGGCGGTGACGAACCGCTGCGCGACGGCTTCGGGCACGGGACCCATGTGGCCGGGATCATCGCCGGCGGCCTCGATGCCAAGCAGCGCCTGAAGGTGCGAGCCGGCCGGCGCGTGCTCGACGAGGTCGACGAGACCGAGCGCATCGAGTCCCGGGACATCCCGGATCGGACGCGCCTGGCGGGCGTCGCGCCCCACGCCAAGCTGGTCAGCCTCAAAGTCCTCGACGACAACGGCGAGAGCCGCTCGACCAACGTGCTCGCCGCGTTGCAGTACGTGCGCGAGAAGGTCAACGGGCACGGCAAGCTGCTGCGCATCCACGGGGTGAACCTCAGCCTGGGCTACGAGTTCGACGCCCACTGGTTCGCCTGCGGGCAGAGCCCCATCTGCGTTGAGGTCGACCGGCTGGTGCAGTCGGGCGTGGTCGTGGTCGTGGCCGCCGGCAACACCGGCTACGGGCAGCTCATGGCCCGCGAGGGCGTCACCAGCACCGGGATGTCGCTGACCATCAACGATCCCGGCAACGCCGACGAGGCCATCACCGTCGGCGCCACCCACCGCGACAGCCCCCATACCTTCGGCGTCTCGTACTTCTCGTCCAAAGGGCCCACCGGCGACGGGCGCCTCAAGCCCGACCTGGTCGCCCCGGGCGAGCGGATCACCTCCTGTGCCGCCGGCCGCCGGCGCGACGAGATCGCCTCCCTGCTGGAGGGCCTTGACGCCGACGAGGTCGCCGCCTACATCGAGGACAGCGGCACGTCGATGGCGGCGCCGCACGTCTCAGGGGCGGTGGCGGCCTTCCTGTCGGTGCGGCGCGAGTTCATCGGACGCCCGAGTGTGGTCAAGCGGCTCTTCTGCGACAACGCCACCTCGCTGGGACGCGAGCGGTACTTCGAGGGTCACGGCATGGTCGACCTCATGCGGGTCATCCAGGCGGTCTGAGCCGCCCGACGAGTCCTCATGTAGCGAAGCGGTAGGACACCCGATGAAGGGAGCACAGATGCCGAAGATCGCGGGCTTGGAACACTGGGA
>JALZLC010000015.1 GCA_030858885.1 Actinomycetota bacterium | reverse complement strand
ACCAGCACGGCCACCGCGCCGGCCTCGCGAGCCGCCGTCAGCAACGCGTCGTAGCGGGCCGAACGGGCGGCGGCCTCGGGTCCCTGCCCGGTGGCGGCAACGCGCACGGCGATCTCGCGGTAGGCCGAGGGCAATGCCACGGCGCAGGCCCTGGCAGCGGCGGCGTCGGTGGCGTCGTCGCGCAAGCCGTGGCGCACATGGATGACCAAGAGACCGAGGTCGGGACGCGCGGCGCGCACCAGGTGCGCAAGCGCCACCGAGTCAGGTCCACCCGACACGGCTAGGACGACGGTCGCGCTGGGAGGCAGTGTCGCCAGCGCGGCACCGACCACAGGCGTCAGACCGCGGCGATCCTGGCCACCCACGCGTCCGGGTCCTCCAGCTCGCTCGAGGTAGGCACGTAGTCAGGGTCCTCCCACACGCGGGAGAACACGTCCCTGCCGAAGCGCTCGGCGATGTCCAGAATGAAGGTCTCACCGACGCGGTACTGCTCCGCCTTCAGCGACAGCCCCATCACCTTGCGCAGCGCCTGATCGGCCGCTCTGGCGCGACGCCGGTTGAGCACCGTGCGCACCCGCGAGGGGTCGAGGGCCGGCTCGCCCGCGGCCGCGGCCGCCTGCGCGCCCCAGTCCATGACCACGTTGCCGTGGCCCTCCAGCAGTGACATCAGCGACTGTGCGGAACGCATGGTCGCCGCCTGCCCTGGCGTCAGGATGATCTCCAGCAGGTCGCCCGGCTCGGACAGGCGGTTCGGACTGCGCAGAGCCGCACCAAGCCGCCTGGCCACTTCCTTGACCCGGTCGGGATCGACGCGGGTCTCGGCGAGATAGGTGTCCAGCAAGCCTTGCAGGTGCGGACGCAGCCAGCCGACCCCCTCGAACTGCAAGCGATGCGCGATCTCGTGCAAACAAACCCCGAGACGGAACTCCCGAGGCGTCACGTCCGTGCCGGGCAGCAGCGTGCGCTCGATCTCCAGCACGTTGGGCCCCACCAGGGTCAACCGACCTGGCGTGGCACCGCCCGGCAGGAACACTTCGTACTGGCCGATGACCTTGGTCGCCAGGTAACCGAACACCACTCCGAGCTGCAGTCCCAACGCCCTGCGGGCGACCTGGCGAGTTACCCCGGAGCGGTTGAGCAGCTGGTCGGCGACCGGATCGGTCAGGTAGACCAGGCTGTCGAGGTTGCCCTTGATCCACGCGCGCCGACCCACGACGCGACAGGTCGCGGGGGGTAGGTCGGCGCCGAGGCCGGTGACGCGTCTGGCCAGTTCGTCGGCGCGGGCGACAGCGGCGTCCAGTTCGGCGCGCAGTCCCGTGACCTCGGCCCGGGACGTGCCCGTCGAGCCGGAGGACGCCACGCGCCAGGCCACGCGGGCAGCCAGGTCCCAGTCCGCCAGCGACCGGGACGACCCGGAAGACCTCAGCTCAACGGCGACGGCGTTTGCTCCTGCGCTCCTGGGCGAAGCGCGGCTGCCAGATCAGGTAGGCGGAGAGCAACGCGACAGCGGCCAGCACGCCGACCGCGAACAGGGGGACATTGAAGAACTGGAAGAAGGGCGGTGGCGCCGCCTCGTCGGGTGCTGGCAGGAACTCCCGAGAGACCTCGTTCTGCGTCCCGATCTCGTTGATGTCGGGGGCCGGTCCCTCCGGTTCTTCGGCCGCACCCTCTGTGGCCTCGACGGCCATCGCCGGCAACGCGAACGCCGAGCCCACCAGCACGGCCAGTACCAGCACGCCCAGCAGGCGCTTGCACATCAACCGATCCTTGCCTCGCGCTCCCACAATCAGCTCGCGCGGCAGTGTAGCGCCCGGGAACCGCAGCCTGCCCGGCTCGCTGGCGTCGGCGTCAGTCCGTCGGCGGACGCGAAGCGGCGGCCTCGACGATGCGCTCGGCTTCCTGCTCGACCAGGGCTTCCGCCACCGCCGTGTGCAGCCGGCGAGTGAGCGTTCGCACGGCCGCTCGTTGCTCGTCGACGGCGTGCACGGCCGCCTCCGCCTCGTCGTGGCGCAGCAGCGCGCTGACCAGCGTGAGGTCGAGTGCCGCGGCACGGCGATAGTCGCCAGCGCAGACGGCGACTTCGCCGGCGAGGCGACGCGCGCCCGGCGTGGCAGGGGTGAATGGCGACATCGGATCGGTGCTCACAACGGCGTGCTTCGACGCGCGGGCCGCGCCTCCTGCCGCCGGAACAGGCAAACCTCGCCTGTCTCGCCGTATCGTGGACGGCGAGGGTCATCACAACGGTGACTGAACGCCGCCGCAGGGAGTCAGCCATGAGCACGCCCGAGTCGCGAGAACCCGAGGTCGACCACGCCGAGGTCCACCGCCGCGAGCAGCGTGACACCGAGCCGGAGGGCCCGAGCAGCCGCACCGGAGGCCCGCTGACCTGGATCTGGGCCGCCGTGGCGGTGCTGCTGGTGCTGTGGGTGGTGGTGGCCAGCGGCTGGGTGCTGTAGAACCTCGCAGCCGGCGCTGGCCGCCACAGGGGGGCCGTTCCCCCTGGCCGCCCCCAGGGGGGCGGCTTTCCCTTGACCGCAGCAAGTGAGCCGGGTTCGATGGTGGCCGTCGGCAAGGAGTGTGCTGCTTGCAATCAGTGCCTGTCCGGACCAACGGGACCGTGGTGGATGGCCCGACGCTGTTCGCGCGGTACGCCTACCCACCGAACCAGCGCGGCTACTGCGGGCCAGCCGACCATCAGCAGCTACTGGAGTACGGGGCGGCGCGCGTCGTCGATCCCGGCTTGGAGCAGCTGGCGCGAGGGTTCGCGGGTGCCTGGCCATACCTGACGTTCATCGCTTCGGCGGTTGGCATCGGCGACCCGCTCGATCGTCGAGTGGTCAGCGGTTACTGGCTTGGCACCCGCCTGCTGGACCGCATCGACATGGCGGTGTTCGGCAACGCCCTACAGGACCGCTTCCGCCCCAAGACCGGGTCGTCGTGGCCGTTCCTGGCCGAGTCGATTCCGGCAGGAGCCGTCCCCAGCCACAGCTTCCACGTCTTCGAGGTCTATCCCTGGGTCGGCCTGCTGGAGTCCTACCGTGGCGGCCATCCGCTGCACATCCTCGACCGCTGCCGGATCCGTTGGGGCGAGGTGGTGACGACCAGCGGCGACCAGGTGGTGGTGCGATCCCAACCGCTGGAGTGGGACGGTGGCGTCCTGCGCCTGGGTCCCGCGATCGAGGAGACCGCAACGCGGTCGCTGGGGGGGCTGGGCTTCGTGGACGACCTGCGTCCCGGCGAGTTGGTCTCGTTGCACTGGGACTGGGTGTGTGACCGCCTCGACGCCTCGCAGCTCGCCGACCTGCGCCGATCGACGGCCCACCAGCTGCGCATCACCAACCGGACCGCCGGCCATCCCGGCCCGGCGATGACGATGGGCTGAACCTTGCGACGTCGTTTCGTCGTAGCGCTGCCGGTGGCATTGATCCTGGCCGCCTGTGGCCAGGCCTCCACCGGAGCGGGTAGCCAAGGCACACCGGACGGCGCAGGCGGTGAAACGCTCCGCCTGTACACCACGGTGACGCAGGAAACCGTGGACGCCGTCGTCGCCGCCTTCGCCGAGGCCGAGCCCGATACCCAGGTGGAGGTGTTCCGCGCGCCCACGGGCGAGCTCAACGCCCGCATCGCCGCCGAGCAGCGCGAGGGCGGCGTGCAGGCCGACGTGCTGTGGCTCACCGACCCTTTGTCGATGCAGCAGTACGACGCCGAAGGGCTGCTGGCCGCCTACGCGCCCGCCGAGATCGACGCCGTGCCGGCCGAGTACCGCACGGACACCTTCGTCGGGACTCGACTGCTCAACCTGGTGATCGTGCACGAGGCTGGTCTTGACCCGGCACCGCAGACCTGGCAAGACCTGGCTGACCCCGCCTATCGGGATGCGGTGGCGCTGCCGAATCCCTCCTTCGCGGGGTCGGCCTTCGGGGCCCTTGGCTACTTCGCCGAGGCTGAGGGCGGCCTGGACTTCTATGCGTCCCTGGCCGACAACGGCGTGGTCCAGGTGCCCTCTCCCGGCGAGGTGACCAGCGGGGTGGCCGAAGGCCGCTTCGTGGCCGGGATGACCCTGGACGCCGACGCGCGCACCGCCGCCGAGGCCGGGTCACCGGTGGAGTCAGTGGTGCCTGAGTCAGGGGCAATCGCGGTCTACAGCCCCATCGCCGTCCTCGACTCGGCGGCCAACACCGAGGCCGCCGAGGCCTTCGTCGACTTCTCGCTGACGATCCCGGCCCAGGAGGCGATCGCAGGCTCGGGCTGGGAGCCGATCCGCGACGACGTGGAGTGGGAGCACAAGGCGATGCAGGTGGCGCCGGACTGGTCGGCCATCTACGACCGGCAGGACGAGCTACTCGAGGAGTACCGGGCCATCATCGGTGGGTAGTCGGGGTCGCCCAGCTCCAGCCAGTCCGGTGCTGCGCGGCGCCATCGTCCTGGCGGCCGCCGCTGCGCTCCTGCTGGTTGGTTTCCCCCTAGTCGAGCTGTTCGGCGCCGCTGGCTCGCAGGGCCCGGCCGCGGTGGCCGCCGCCTTCCACGGCACCGCGGCGGCGCGTGCCGTCGCCACGACGCTGCTGACGGGGGGAGTCGTGACCGTGCTGGCCGTCCTCGGCGGGACTGCCGCGGCGCTGGCCACCGAGCGAGGCGCACCGCGCGGGCGGTCCTGCCTTCGGGGCGCGGTGCTCCTGCCGCTGGTCATCCCACCGTTCGTCGCCGCCCTCAGCTGGGGGCAGGCCTACGGTCCGGCCGGCCTTGTTGACGACCTGCTCGGCTTGGAGCTGCCGGGCGTGTACGGGCTGGCCGGCGTGGTGACGGTGCTCACGGTGCACGCCGTGCCCCTGGTCTACCTCGTCGTGGCGGCCGCGCTGGCGTCACGTGCCGAGCCGGATCTGGAACGCGCCGCGCGCAGCAGCGGGGCCAGCGCCGCGACGGCATTCCGCACGGTCACGCTGCCGTTGCTGCGTCCGGCCATCATCGCCGGCGCTGCCCTGGCCTTCGTCACCACGGTCAACGCCTTCGGGGTGCCGGCGGTGCTGGGCACACCCGCCGGCGTCACCACGGTCACGACGCGGATCTACTCCGACCTGGTGTTCGCCGCCGACCCCGAGGCCTTCACCCGCGTCTTGGTCCTGGCATCCGGACTGGTGCTGCTCACCCTGTCCGTGGTCGGCGCTGCCGACGTTCGCGATGCGCTGGGCAGCGGGCTGACGCGGACCGGCGCTCCGCTCGGCGGCGCCGTGCCAGGCGGACCCCGCTGGCCGGGTGCCGTGCTGTGGACCTACGCGCTGGCAACCAGTGTGCTGCCGCTGCTGGCGCTCGTGCTGGTCGGCATCACCCGTGCGTTGGGTCTGGCTCCGGTGCCGGCCAACTGGACGCTCGGCCACTTCCGCACCGCTGTAGGGGGCCTCGGCGGGCCGGCGTTGATCCGCAGCGTGCTGCTGGCGATGGCGGCGGCCACCACCGTGCTCCTGCTGGGGGCGCTGCTGACCGCCCTGCGCCGTCAGCGCGGCGGCAAGCCGCTGGCCACGATGGCGACGCTCACCTTCGCCGTCCCCGGTTCGGCACTGGCGGTGGCCGTCCTGCTGGCGTACGGGCCGTGGTTGCGCGACACCCTGGCGCTGATCCTCATCGCCTACTTAGCCAAGTTCTGGGCGCTGGGTCACCGCACGATCGCTGGCGCCGCCGGCCGGCAGCCACCCGAGCTCGCCTGGGCCGCCCGAGCCAGCGGTGCCGGGCCAGCCACCACGGTGCGCACGATCACGATCCCCTTGCTGCTGCCAGCGCTGGCCGGCGCCTGGCTGGTGGTGTTCCTGTTCGGCCTGCATGAGGTGACGATGTCCAGCCTGCTGTACGGGCCCGGCAGCGAGACCCTCGCCGTGGTGATCCTCAATCTGCGCCAACTCGGAGACGTTCCGGTGACGGCGGCGCTGGCGGTGCTGCTGACCGGCCTGGTCTTGCTGGGCACCGCGCTGTTGGCGGCCGCGAGCCGGACGTCACGGCGCCTCACCAACCATCAGGACGGCGCATGACCTCGGCGCTGACCCTGCGGGAGCTGACGGTGGCCTACGGCTCCGAACCGGTGGTGCGCGGCGTCAGCCTGCAGGTCGGTCCCGACGAGGTGGTGGCCCTGCTCGGGCCCTCCGGCTCGGGAAAGAGCACCCTGCTGGCTGCGGTCGCCGGCTTCATCGAGCCTCGCGAAGGTCAAGTGCTGCTGCGCGGCGAGGTGGTGTCCGGACCCGGCCACGGCGTGCCGCCAGAGGATCGAGACGTCGCCGTGGTGTTCCAGCACTACGCGCTGTGGCCACACCTGACTGCCGCCGAGACGGTCGCCTATCCACTGCGCCGCCGAGGCGTCGGTGCCGGCGAGGCGCGCCGCGCGGCGACGGCGCTGCTGGCGCGGGTAGGTCTTGACGAGCTGGGAGACCGACGCCCGGCCGAGCTGTCCGGAGGGCAGCAACAACGCATCGGGCTTGCTCGCGCCCTGGCGCGGGAGCCGTCCCTGTATCTGTTC
>JALZLC010000071.1 GCA_030858885.1 Actinomycetota bacterium | reverse complement strand
TGGCGTATCCACCACGCCATCGGCATGGGCGGTGAGCGGCTGCGCCCGTGGCTGCTCGGCGCGGAGCCCGAGGATGCCGACGAGATCTCCGCCGACCACCAGCGGCGTCGGTGCCAGCCCGGGGATGCGGTGCACGCGCACGCCCGCGGCGGCCAGCACGCCGGCGGTGTCCTGCGCGAACTCCCGAGACTTGTGGCGGGCGTCATGGCCAACCACGACACCTCGCTGCGCCGCCTCCGGGTCAGCGGCGAGTCGCGCTGCCAGCCCCGCCGTCACCCGCCGCACGACCACGCGGTTCATCCGGGCCGGCCCGGCTCCCAGCGGCCCGCGGATGCCGGCGGTGCCGAACTCCAGCCGAGCCCCGAACCGCTCTCCCAGCGCGGCGGCGTCGCTGGAGTCCACCAGCGCCTGGAGCTCGGCTCTGGTGTCGGGATCGGGGTCAGCGGCCATCCAGCATTCGGCCTGGGCACGCAGGTCCATCTGCACTCCTCGGTGTCGGCCCGCGGGGCGCGGAGCATAGTCGCCCGAGGCCTTCGGCCCCCGGTTTGGCGCGGCGGTGGCCGGGCACGTGCAGGCCATGGCCGATTACCGCCCCTGCGTCCTGCTCGACCTCGACGGCACCCTCGTCGACTCGGTGTTCTTCCACGTCGTGGCCTGGGAAGCGGCGCTGCGCGCCAGCGGCCACCGCGTGCCGATGTGGCGTATCCACCACGCCATCGGGATGGGCGGTGAGCGGCTGCGACCGTGGCTGCTCGGCGAGGAACCTGAGGCGGCAGACGAGATCTCCGCTGACCATCAGCGGCGGTTTCTCGAGCACGCCGACGAGTTGCGGCCCACCCCGGGCGCGGCGGCGCTGCTCGACGACCTGCAGCGGCGCGAGATCGCCTTCGTCATCGCCACCTCAGCCGAGCCGGAGACCACTGAGGCGTTGCTGCGCGCCCTTGGTCGTCACGATTTCACCGTCGCCGACTCGGGCGACGTTGGTTCTCCCAAGCCCGCCCCGGATCTGCTGCTGTCGGCGGTTGCGGACCTGGGGATGAGCCCGAGTTCCGCCACGCTGGTCGGGGACAGCCCGTGGGACGCCGAGGCCGCGCGCCGGGTCGGCATCCGCTGCCTCGGAGTGCGCTGCGGCGGCTTCGGCGACGACCGGTTGCTGCACGCGGGAGCCGACGACGTGGTCGACGATCCCCGGGCGCTGGTCGGCCGGCTGTAACCAGCGTCGCCTCAGCGAGTCCGCGCGCGGCGTCAACCCCGCGTGGCGCCACGGTCGAGCAGCGCCAGGATCCGGTCGACGTCCTGCTCGGCGGCGTCCACGACGGGAGGGGTGACCAGCCCTGGCGGCGGGGGGTACTTGTGCCCGATGCCGGTGTCGAAGACGACCACCTGCTCGTCGGCGTCGATCGTCCCGTTCGTCACGAGTTCGCGGACAGCGGCGATGACGGCCGCACTCTCCGGACTGATATAGCCGGCACCCAACTGCCCGGCGGAGCGCTGCATGGCGTCGATCTCGTCCTCGGGCACGGCCACCGCGGTTCCCCCCGAGGCGCGCAGCGCGTCGAGGACCAGCGTGTCACCGATCGCGGCGGGCACCCGCAGCCCGCCGGCGCGCGTGGTAGCGCCGACCCACGGCTCCGCGCGGCGCTCGCCGGCATGGAAGGCTCGCACCAGCGGCGCGCAGCCTTCGGCCTGGACGCTGACCAGGCGGGGTCTGCGGTCCGAGATCAGCCCTATGGCCTCCAGCTCGTCGAACGCCTTGGCCATGCCGACCAGACCCGTGCCGCCTCCTGTCGGGTAGGCGATGACATCGGGCAGGTGCCAGTCCAGATCCTCAGCGAGCTCCAGACCCATCGTCTTCTTGCCCTCGACGCGATACGGCTCTTTCAACGTACTGACGTCGAACGCCCCGGTGGCGGCGGCGATCTGGGCGCTGATGCGGCCGCAGTCGCTGATCAGCCCCTCGACGAGCAGGACGTCGGCGTCACAGACCAGCGCCTCGTCGCGGTTGGCGGCGGGGACGTCGGCGGGCATCACCACCGTCACCGAAAGCCCGGCCGCCGCCGCGTACGCGGCCAGCGCCCCGCCAGCGTTGCCGGCGGACGGAGCGATCAAGCTGGTGGCACCCAGCTCGGCCGCACGGCTCACGGCGACCGCCATCCCCCGAGCCTTGAACGACCCGGTCGGGTTCGCGCCCTCGGCCTTGATCAGCAGCCGGTCCAGACCCAGCGCCCCGGCCAGCCGCGTCGGCGGGTACAGCGCGGTCGCCCCCTCCCCCAGCCACAGCCGCCGCTGCGGGTCGCGCACGGCCAGCAGCTCTGCCCATCGCCACAGGCCACCGCTGGTGCGCCGCGCCAGCGACTTGGGCGACAGGCTGCGCGCCGCCCGGTCCAGGTCGTAACGGGCGAGCAGCGGCCGGCCGTCGACCGGGTCCGTGCGCTGCAGGACGTCCGCGTCGTAAGTCCGGCCCGACTCCGAGCCCTCCAGGTGCGTCAGCGTCGACGCGGTCATCAAAGCGTCCTACCGCTTCGCTGCATGAGGACGGTCTTCCGTTCGCAGGCGGCTATCGTCACTGGTGTGTCCTACCGCTTCGCTACTTGAGGACTTGCATGTCCGACCAGGCCGATCTTGCCAGGATGCGACACAGCTATCGCAAGGCTCGGTTGGACATTCCCGACGTCGACGCCGACCCGATCGTTCAGGTCAGCCGGTGGCTGACTGAGGCGGTCGTCGCCGGCTTGCGCGAACCGAACGCCATGGTGCTGGCCACCGTGGGAACCAACAGCCTCCCTAGTGCCCGAACGGTGCTGCTGCGCAGGATCGACGCCCGGGGCTTCGCCTTCTACACCAGCTACCGCAGCCGCAAGGCCGCCGAGCTGGCCGTCAACCCGCAGGCTGCGCTGCTGTTCCCGTGGATCGATCTCGAGCGGCAGGTGGCCGTGCGCGGCTCGGTCGCCAAGGTGACCGCCGAAGAGTCCGACGCCTACTTCGCTTCCCGGCCTCGTGGCAGTCAGCTGGGCGCGTGGGCCTCCGAGCAGAGCAACGTGGTCGCGGGCCGCGCAACCTTGGAACGGCGCTTCGACGAAGTGCAGACGCGCTTTGCCGGCGCCGCCGTGCCTCGCCCCGACGACTGGGGTGGGTTCCGGTTGACGCCCGTCGAGGTCGAGCTGTGGCAGGGGCGCCCCGACCGGCTGCACGACCGGTTGCGCTACCGCCGCGACGGTGACGGCTGGGCCCTGGAGCGCCTCAGTCCCTGACCCCGCGTCCTTGCTGATCACGACTGGAGCTGCGATGGACCCTGACGACCCGCAGGAGCGGTTCCTGAGCGCGCTCGCCGAAGCCGCGGGCACGCCGCCCTTCGGACCCGACGAGGCCGCGGCGGTGCTGGACCTCGCGCGGGTGACCGCTCATCGAACGCAGCGCCGCTTCGCCCCGCTGACCACCTATGCCCTCGGCCTGGCAATCGGTGCCACCGACGCGCCGGCCGACGCCCTTGGCCGCGTCGCCCGCATCCGTGAGGTCATCGGCATCGTGGAGCGACTGGACGCGTCGTGAACGGGCGCAGCGTGCAGCGGCGTCGCATCCTGGCCCTGCGGGACGGGACCGCTCGGCCGCGCAGCGACGAGCTGGCGGCCGAGGAGCCGCTGGAGATCCGGGTCGGCGGCGATGCCGTCGCGGTGACGATGCGCACACCCGGACACGACTTCGAGCTGGCGCTGGGGTTCTGCCTCAGCGAAGGGATCGTGACCGGTGCCGAGCAGGTCGACTCGATCCGTTACTGCACCGGTCCGCAGGGCGCCGGCGACTACAACGTGGTCGAGCTGGCGCTGCGGTCGGGCGCGACGGTGCCTGAGGCGCAGCGCCGGCGCACCTACACCACGTCGTCGTGCGGGCTGTGCGGCACGGCCAGCATCGAGGCGGTACGCAAGCAGGCACCAGCGGTCGACGGCGACGGCGCTCGCCTGGCCGTTGCGACGCTGGTCGGCATGCCCGCCACCCTGCGCGCCGCGCAGCGCGCGTTCGACCGCACCGGGGGGCTGCACGCCGCCGGGCTGTTCACCCTCGACGGCACGCTGCGCTGCCTGCGCGAGGACGTCGGACGCCACAACGCGGTGGACAAGGTGATCGGCTGGGCCGCCACCGACCGGCTCCTGCCACTGCGCGGCTACACGCTGCTGGTCTCGGGGCGCGTGGCGTTCGAAATCGCTCAGAAAGCCCTGCTGGCCGGCATCCCCATCGTGGCCGCGGTGTCGGCTCCGTCGAGCCTCGCCGTCGACCTTGCCGATGAGTCCGGCATGACGTTGGTCGGGTTCCTGCGCGGGTCCGAGCTGAACGTCTACGCCGGCGCTCAGCGCCTCGACGGGCTATGAGCGACCGCGCGCGGCCACCAGGGGCACCAGCACCTCGGCAGCGGTCAGGCTGCCATGGTGCGAGCGCATCGCGGCCTCCTGTGACCATCCCGGGTCCGAGAAGATGATCGGGTCGCGAGCGGCGAGGATGACGTCGCCGACGCGGCCGCGCACCTCCAGCGAGGCCTGCGGGCCGAGCCAGCCTTCGTCGAACAACCGCTCGCGGGTGAAGACCCAACCTGTCTGGCCGTACTGGTCGTCGCAGGCCTGCGCCAGATCGTGAGCCGCCCCGCGCCGCGCGTACAGGGTGCGAAAGCGCCCCTCACCGCCGTAGGTGCCCACCATGGCGGCCACCGCGTCCAGCGCGATCGCGTTGCCGGCATCGACATGGACCTGGCCGTGGTCGGCCGTGACCGCCAGCGCCCAGCTCGCCGGTAGCGCCTCGAGCAGCTCGTCCACCAGCCGGTCGACGGCGGCCAGCTCTGCCGGCACAAAGGCGTTGCGCAGGCCGAACTCGTGCGCCACCTTGTCGATGCCGTCGTAGTAGGCGTAGACAAAGTTGTGCTTGTCCGACGCCAGTCCCCGGCAGTGCTCGACCAGCGTTGCGGTGGTCTTCCAGCCGATCAACGTGCCGCTGCGCAGGTGGGCCAAGGTGAAGCCGCTGTTGCGGAACTCGGCTCGGGTCACCACGGGCACCTGTTGGCCGAGGAACGGCGCAACCGGCTGGGTGGCCGCCGGATCGGGCCCCTTCTTGTCCCACCGCAACACGTTGAGGGGCTCGCCGCCCACGCGGATGCGGTAGCCGACCAAGCCGTGCTCGGCGGGGGCGGCACCGGTCGCCAGCGAGGTCAGCCCCGCCGCCGTCGTCGACGGCACCACGGTGGTGATC
Organism: Actinomycetota bacterium; assembly: GCA_030858885.1. Next base: position 655 of record JALZLC010000071.1, on the reverse strand, counting down.
GGCCCTCCCGTCATGGCCGTCAGCGTGGGCAGGCGCGCGGCGTGCTGCTGCATCATTGCCCACCCCAGCCCGTCAAGGACCAGCAGGACGACACCACTGACGCCGGCCAATGGTCCGGGCAGCCAATCAGGTGATCGCGCGTCAAGCAGGGCTGGCATGACCGCGCCCGTCCACGCCCCCGTGTAGTCGGGGAAGACGGGGTCAGCCATCCCTCGCCCCGAGTTCGCGGCGTCGGCGAGCAGCGCGCTCATCCCTGCTTCTCCATCCACCGGTAACCCAGTCCTGGCTCCGTGCGGATCATGCGAGGCCGGGTCGCGCTGTCCCCCAGCTTGCGGCGCAACTGGGCGATGTAGACGCGCAGGTAGTGGCTCTCGGTGCCGTAGGTCTCTCCCCACACGCGTTTGAGCAACTCGGCGTGGGTGAGCAGCATCCCGGGGTTGCCGACCAGCGCCAGCAGCAACCGCAGCTCGGTGGGCGTCAGCCTGACCATCTCACCACCGCGCCGGACGACGCGCTTGGTGGGATCGATCTCGACGTCGCCGATGGTGACCAGGCGCGACCCTTCCGGTTTCGCCCTGCTGCGGCGCATCACGGCCCGGATGCGCGCGAGGAGCTCCGCGGTGTGAAACGGCTTCATGACGTAGTCGTCGGCGCC
>JALZLC010000063.1 GCA_030858885.1 Actinomycetota bacterium | reverse complement strand
CTCCTCACGCCGCATACAGAACCTGCGCTTCGGCCAGGACCTCGTCACGGATGTACCAGTGCAGGCCGGGCTTCTCCACGAGATCGACGTCGCGCCCGATGAGGTCAGACAGCTCGTGCTTGAGACGGACGATGTCGAAGAGGCTGACGGCCGCGCCGTGCTCGAACTCCACGAGGACGTCCACGTCGCTGTCCGCCCGGAAATCCGCTCGTAGCACGGATCCGAACAGGGCCAGCTCGGTCACGTGGTAGCGCCTGGCGATGGCAACCATTTCGTCAACCGGCAGTTCGATGGCTGTCCTCATGTGCGCACCGCCCTCCTGTCCAGGGCCTCATGGATCTGGCGTTTGGCATCGTACGGGTCGTCGACCTCGACGAAGGCCCAGCGGCCGAAGCCGCCGTGGCTGTTGACGGCGGGCACCCACAGGGCCCGGGCGGTGGATACCTTGGCCTGCTTGTCGCGGCGTTGGGCGCCGCTGACTTCGACGATGAGGTTGAGCGGATCGTCGGGTCCGCGACCATCGTCGATACGCACCAGGAAGTCGGGCAGGTAGTCGTGCTGCTCGGCGTCGATGGAGTAGGGGATGGCGAAGCCGAGGTGGTCGTTCTTGACGTAGGCGGCGACCTCATCCATGGACTCAAGGGTGGACGCCAGGTGCTGCTCCCAGCCGCTGTCGGCGACCACGTGGGAGACATGCGACTTCGCCGGATCAGTGACCCACACGTCCCTGCTGGTGTCGAAGTCGACCCAGCGCGTCGAGCCCAGCGGGTCGTACGGCGCCAGGATCGGGCGGACCTGCTGGCCCCCGTCGTTGCCGGCGACGATCGCGCGGTAAATGCGGTCGACGGCGTCGTCGCGGCGTTCGTGCAGCGCCAGCAGCCCGAGGAAGGTGCCGTCCTTGAGCTGGACGCACTCGGTCATCCAGCGCTGCGCGATGCGCAGGAGCTGGGGGAACAGCCACGGTTCGGAGCCGTTGACGTCGCCGGTGCGGTAGTAGCGCTCCAGCACCTGTCGAGCGAGGTCGTAGGCGATGGTCTGCGGCCGCACGCGACGCAGCCCGTCGAGGTCGTGCACACCCGGCAAGCCGATGATCGGCGACATCTCAGTGCGCGTGGGAGTCTCACGGGCTGAGAGGACCAGGTGGGCGTCCTCGCCGAACGTCGCGGACAGCCGCCGTCCCGTCAGCTCGTAGCGGTAGCCGGCGACCTTGGGGAAGGTGATCTCGACGGCCGCCCGTTCGGGCAGGGCACGGACGCGGGTGACGGTGCGTCCGGGCCGCGGCTCGGCGGGCTTGGCGGAGGTCGGGATGAACGTGAACGGGACGCCGTAGACCTCGGCGTACTCCGGCTCGAAGCGGCCATCGTCGTTCACCGCGTAGCTGCGCCGGCGCAGTCCGCGACCGACGACCTGCTCGCAGAGCAACTGAGTCCCGAACGCGCGCACACCGAGGATGTGGGTCACGGTGTTGGCGTCCCAGCCTTCGGTCAGCATCGACACCGACACGACGCAGGTGATCCCGGCGCCGAGCTTGCCCGGCTTGCCGACCGTGTTGAGCACTTCGCGCAACAGGTCCTCGTCGTCGATCTCGTCGACGTCGCGGCCAGGGAAGCGCTCGCGCATCTCGGCCTTGAGCTCCTCGATCTGGCGGCCGGCGAGCCGCTTGAAATCCGCGCTCATCGCCTCGCCGGACTCCAGCTGCTGGCTGTCGACCAGGATGGTGTTCGGCTGCGACGACCATGTCCCGTCAACGACGTTGCTGAACAGGCTCAACGCGCCGGGCACGGCGACGGTCGAGCCGTCGGGCAGTGTCCGCTGCCAGCCGGCGACGTAGTCGAACACCAGCTTGGACACGTTGGTGTTGCTGCACACGACGATGAACACCGGCGGTGGCGACCCGGAAGCCTGTGCGGCCGCGTCGCCGCGCCACAGGCGGTGGCTGGCCTCGTAGTCACCGTAGAGGCTGTGCAGGGCGCCCTGGAGCTCGGCGGGCAGTTTCGGCTCACCGCTGACGGCGGCGGTCCCACGACCCTTCTTGGGTAGGTCGTCGCGGATGCGGGTCCACAGGTTGCGGTAGGTCGGCAGCTCGCCGGCGCCGGCATCGTCGGCGACCGGCACCCTCGGGATTTTGACGATGCCGCTTTCGATCGCGTCGATCAGCGAGAAGTCCGAGACGACCCAGGGGAACAGCCGTCCCTCCGGGTAGCCCGAGCCACGCAGGAAGAACGGGGTGGCCGACAGGTCGTAGACAGTGCGGATGCCCAGCTTGGCGGCGACGGCCTCCAGTCCTGAGGCCCAGACCCTCGCCTCGGCGGCGTAACGGCTGGCTTCCTTGCGTTCCTCGGCGCTGACCTTGGCCGGGAGCTGAGGCTGGAGTTGCGGTGCTGGCCGGTAGCAGTGGTGCGCCTCGTCGTTGAGGACCACGATGTTGCGCCGCCCCCCGAAGTCACGGCAGACGCGGCGGACCATCTGCTCGGGGGTTTCGGTGAACGGGCTGGGCTCGCCGCGGCCGAGCACCTGCTTGGTCAGCTTGGCCACCGCCTGCGTCTCGCGGGGTATGAACGCGTGGAAGTTCGTGATCGCGATCCGGGCCTGGCCGAGAGCGACGATCTGCTCGGTAGGCAGCAGGTCGCGCTCACGGTAGTAGTTGTCCGGCGAGGTCGGCAGCAGCACCCGCAGGCGGTCGCGGATGGTGATCCCCGGTGTAACGACGAGGAAGGTGTCGGTGAAGCGGCGGTCGCGCGGGTTGGCAAAGCGGTTGAGCGCCTGCCAGGCGATGAGCATGGCCATGACCACCGTCTTGCCGCTGCCCGTCGCCATCTTGTGGGCAACGCGGTACAGGCCGGCGTTGGTGTCGGTGGCATGACCGCGTAGCTCGCTGTCGATCCAGGTGTCGCCGTAAGCGGTGGCAGCCTCGGCCAGGTAGATGGCCGTCTCGACGGCCTCTCGCTGGCAGAAGAACACGGGACTGTCGCGTTCGGGGCGGACCCAGTAGCGCAGCAACCACCGCGTGGTCGGCGTGACGTGCGGCCAGCCTCGGTCGCGCCACAGGGCCACCCGGCCGCGGATCTGATTGACGAAGTCGTTGGGTTCCTCGCGGTCGGCGGTCTGCTGGTCGATCGCCAGTTGAGCGCCGCGCCGGCG
>JALZLC010000334.1 GCA_030858885.1 Actinomycetota bacterium | reverse complement strand
CGGTGCTGACGCGGCCCGCTCCTCGCGGGAACTTCATGATGACGACCAAGGTCAACCTCGACGTGCCACCCGAAGGCTGCTGCCACAACTTCGTGCAGGCCGGGTTGGTGGCCTACGGCGACGACGACAACTTCCTGAAGCTCACCCACACCTCGATCTTCGAGACCCGTCAGACCGAGTGGGCCAAGGAGGTCAGCCCGGTCCCCGAGGGCTACCCGCGCTACGGCAACAGCGTCGTCGGCGCTCCGGGGAACTGGACGTTCCTCCGGATCGTCGTCGAGCGCAACGTCGACGGCGAACAGCACTACACCGCCTACACCCGCCACCCGGAGGCACGCTGGGTGCGTGGCGGCACCTGGGTCCATGACCTCGGCGAGGACTCGCGTATCGGCCTGGTGTCGATGGGCGGGGATGGATTCACCGCCAAGTTCGCCTACGTTCGCGTCCACCGACTGCGGCGGTGACCCTGGCGACCTACAGCAACCCGGTCCACGACGGCTACTTCGCCGACCCCGCGGTATTGCGGGTAGCCGACGAGTATTGGGCCTACGGCACCGGGTCGGCCCCGGGCGGACGACCTTTCCAGGTCCTCCGCTCGGCCGACCTGGTGGGATGGCGGCCAGTGGGCGGCGCCCTTGAGCCGCTGGCGACCTCGGATGCCCAGGACTACTGGGCGCCCGAGGTCGTCGAGCACGGCGGCACCTTCTACCTGTACTACTCCGTCGGCGTCGGCGACCGCGGTCACCGGCTGCGCGTCGCCACCGCCGACGACCCGGCAGGCCCGTTCATCGACTGCGGGCGCCTGCTGGCACCCGACGAGCGCTTCGCCATCGACCCGCACCCGTTCCGTGACCGCGACGGGCAGTGGTACCTGTACTACGCCCGCGACGTGCTCGACGGCGAACGGGTTGGCACCGCACTTGCAGTGGACCGGCTGCTGGACATGACCACACTGGCAGCCGAACCCCGGTGCGTGCTGCGGGCCAGCGCCGACTGGCAGCTGTTCGAGGCGCAACGGCCGTTGTACGGCGCCGTCCGCGACTGGTACACCCTCGAAGGCCCCTTCGTCGTCGAGCGCGACGGGCGCTACTACTGCTTCTACTCCGGCGGTTGCTGGCGCGGGGCAGGCTATGGCGTCTCCTACGCCGTCGCCGACCACCCGTTGGGCCCGTTCACCGAGCCCGTCACCGAGGGGCCTGCGGTGTTGCGAACGGTGCCTGGCGTCGTCGGTCCCGGGCACAACGTCGTCGTCACCACTCCTGACGGCGGCGACTACCTCGTGTACCACGCCTGGGATGCGGCCGGCACCGTGCGGCGGATGTGCATCGACCGCCTCACCTGGGACCGTAACGGTCCTTGCGCAACGATCCCGACGACGACCCCCCAGCCGCTGCCGGTTGTGCGCGCGGGTGCGGCGCAGCGGTGAGCGCCGCCGACGTCGATGTCGTCGTCGGAGTCCGGCTGCGGCGCGAGCGGATGCGCTCGGTCATCAACCAGCGCGACTTCGTCCGTGTCGCCGACCTGTCACAGATGTTCGGGATCTCCGAGGTCACCGTCCGCTCGGACCTCGACGAGCTGGCGCACCGCGGGCACGTTCGCCGGATCCGCGGCGGTGCGGTCCCCCGCGGCGAGTCTTCTGCGGAGCGCTCGTTCGAGGAGAGTGCGGGCGCCAACGCCGCGGCCAAGGATGCGATCGGCAGGGCGTCGGCGAACCTGATCGCCGACGGCGACACGGTCCTGCTCGACGTCGGCACGACGACGACTGCCGTGGCCCGCGCCCTGGTTGATCGAGCCGATCTTACCGACGTCGTCGTGCTGACCAACGGGCTCAACATCGCGGTGACGCTGGAGCCCGCGATCCCGCGATTCACCGTCGTTCTCACGGGGGGCACGCTGCGGCCGTTGCAGCACAGCCTCGTCGACCCGCTGGCGGGTGTGGTGCTGGAGCGGATCAATGCGGGCACCCTGTTCCTTGGCTGCAACGGTGTCGACCCCGACGGCGGGGTCACCAACATCAATCTGCCGGAGGCCGAAGTGAAACGACGGATGCTGGCCGCCGCCCGCCGGCGCGTGGTCACCGCAGACGGCTCCAAGGTGGGCGACGTGGCGCTGGCCCACCTGTGCGACATCGACGCGGTCGACCTGCTGATCACCTCGTCGTCGGCTGACTCGCAGATCCTCCGGCGGCTTACCGAGCAGGGCCTGGAGGTGCTGGTGGCATGAGTGCGACTGCGTCGACCAGCATCCCGACATCCCACACGCTGCCGCGGCACACGCTCAGCCACCCCGACGGGCGTTGCCTGTACGTCTACGGTCCGTTGCGCGGCGACCTGCGACCCGCTGAGACGCCGACCTCACCGCCGACCGCGCTGCACCAGCGCTGCGACCTGCTAACCGGCGGCTGGGTCGCCATCTCGCCATCACGCAACGCGCGCCCGCAGACCGGCGCCGACGTGCCCACCACCCCCGAGGTGGACCGCTCGCCCGGCTGCCCGCTGTGCCCCGGTGGTCCAGAGGTGCCGTTCTCCTACGACGCGGCAGTCTTTGAGAATCGCTTCCCGTCCCTGTCGCCCCGCCCACCGCCGCCACCACAGGGCCAGGACCTGGCAGCGCGGTCGTTCGGGCGCTGCGAGGTCGTGCTGTACACCGAGTCCCATGTGGGCTCGCTGGCGACCCTGACACCCCTGCAGGTGGCGCGGGTGGTGGCGGTCTGGCGGGACCGGTCACGGGATCTGTGGGCCGAACGCCGGCACCGCCACGTGCTCATCTTCGAGAACCGCGGGGAGGAGGTCGGCGCGACATTGTCCCATCCCCACGGGCAGATCTACGCCTTCGACCGGCTGCCGCCCCTGACCGCACAGCGCGTTTCGACCCTGGCCGAGCACCGTGACCGGTCGCAGCGCTGCCTGTCGTGCGAGGTTGTCGCCCGCGACGATCGGGCGGTGGAACGCACGGTTGCGGACAACGACTCGTTCTCGGTGGCGGTCCCGTACGCGGCACGCTGGCCCTACGAGGTCCACGTACGAGCCAGGCGTCACGGGTTGCGGCGCCTCGGCGACATGACGCCATGTGAAGGCCGCGATCTGGCCGCCGCGCTGCAGCAGGTGGTGATGCGCTACGACGGGCTGTTCGGAACCGACCTGTCCTACATGATGGTCGCCCAGGAGGCCCCCGCCGGCGCCGACGGTCAGCCGCAGACCGACTGGCACCTGTCCTTCGAGTTCCTGCCGCCACACCGCAGCGCCACCAAGCTCAAGGTGCGCGCGTCGGTGGAGACGTCGACCGGCCTGTTCATCAACGACACGCTGCCGGAGACCTCCGCCGCTGCGCTGGCCGGGGTGGCGGTGCCGCCGACATCGTGGGACGGTATCGACGTCTGCGACACCAACCCGGCATGACCACGGCAACCGACAGCGACGCCACGGTCGGCCCCTTCCAACTCGACGCCGGCGAGCCGGTGGCCGACGGCATCCGCCGGATGGTGGCCTCCCAGCTCGACGCCGCCATCGCCGGCCTGAGCGGGACAGGTGACGACACCGACGACGGCAAGACGGTCCACGAGGCGCGCAAGAGCTGCAAGCGGGTCCGCGCAACCTTGCGCCTCGGGCGCAAGGCGCTCGGCAGCGACTGCTACGGGTGGGCCAACACCGAAGTCCGCGACGCGGCGCGGACATTGTCGCGCGCACGTGACGCGGCCGTGTTGGCCACGGCCTTCGATCAGCTGCTCGCCGAGGCCGGACGGCCGCGCAGCTTCGCCGCGGTGCGCCGGCGCCTGAACACTGCGGCCTCGGCGGAAGCGGGCCACGAGGGCGACGCCCTGGCCGAGGCGGCCACCCGCCTGGGCGGCGTGCGCGACAGCATGGCGCAGTGGCCCCGCAACGCCGACGGCTGGAAGGCCCTGGGCTCGGGCCTGCAGCGCATCTACGGCAAGGGCCGCAAGGCCATGACGGCCGCCGTGGCCGACCCCTCCGACGAGGCGCTGCACGACTGGCGCAAGACCACCAAGTACCTGTGGCACGCCCTCGAGCTGCTGCGCCCCGCCTGGCCGGGGACGCTCAAGCCGCTGGCCAAGCAGGCCCATGAGCTGTCCGACCTGCTCGGCGACGACCACGACCTCGCCGTACTGACCACCGTGCTGCAGACCGGCGGTGGACTGCCGCCGACCCTGCGGCGACTGATCGAGCAACGCCGCGCCGAGCTGCAGCGCGACGCCGTGTCGCTCGGGCAGCGGCTGTACGCCGAGTCGCCGCAGGACTTTACGCGCCGCATCGGCGCCGTCCACCGGCTCTGGCGACGTGAGGCGGCGGCCGCGCCGTGACCGGGAGCCGCCGTGACCCAGGC